>NZ_JBLROA010000004.1:0-164443 GCF_047921505.1 Micromonospora sp. SL1-18
ACCTCAGGTGACCGCGGCGAGGAACTCGCTGTAGAACAGGCCCAGCGCGATGGCCACGCCGATGCCGGCGATGATCCAGAACCGGACCACGATGTTGACCTCGCTCCAGCCGGCCAGCTCGAAGTGGTGCTGCAGCGGCGACATCCGGAACACCCGCTTGCCGGTGGTCCGGAACGAGATGATCTGGATCACCACGGACATCGTGACGATCACGAAGAGGCCGCCCAGGATCGGCAGCAGCAGGATGGTCCGGGTGGACATCGCCATGCCGGCGATCAGGCCGCCCAGGCCGAGCGCCCCGGTGTCGCCCATGAAGATCCGGGCCGGTGAGGTGTTCCACCAGAGGAAGCCGACACAGGCACCGGCCGCCGCGCCGGCGATCAGGGCGATCTCCAGCGGGTCGCGGACCGTGTAGCAGTACGCCTCGGTGTAGTTCGGGTCGGCGCACCAGTGCCGGTACTGCCAGAACGCGATCAGCCCGTACGCCGCGAGCACCATCACCGAGGCGCCGGTGGCCAGGCCGTCCAGGCCGTCGGTGAGGTTCACGCCGTTGGTCGCGGCCATCACCACCATGATGATCACGATCACCGCACCGATCTTGCCGATCTCCAACGCCGGGATGTCCCGGATGAAGCTCAGCGTGGTGCTGCCCACCGTCTCGGCGTTGGTCCGGATGCCGGCCCGGTCGTACATGGTGCTCGGGAAGTAGAGCGCGACGACGCCGAAGATCGCCCCGACCAGGATCTGGCCGGCCAGCTTGCCGCGCTTGTTGAGGCCACCGCTGTGCCGCTTGCGCACCTTCAGGAAGTCGTCGATGAAGCCGACCGCGCCGGAGAACACCATCAGCCCCAGCAGCACCAGCGCGGTGATGGTCGGCTCGACCTGGGCGATCTGGGCGTCCGGCAGGGTGGTCAGCGCCAGGTGGCCGGCGACGTACGCGATCACCGTGGCCAGGATGAAGACCACGCCGCCCATGGTCGGCGTGCCCTTCTTGCCCTGGTGCATGGCCGGGCCGTCGGCCCGGATCGGCTGGCCGGCCTTCAGCCGGGTGAACACCTTGATCGCGATCGGGGTGCAGAACAGCGAGACGATGAAGGCGACCCCGATGGCGACGATCACCGCCCTCATGAGGCGGCCCCGTTCCCAGCGGCCGTACGCAGCGCGTCGACCACCTCCCAGGTGCGGTACCGGGAGCCCTTCACCAGGACCACGTCACCCGGACGCAGCTCGCTCCGCAGCACCTCGACGGCCGCCGCCTGATCGGTGAGCAGCACCGACTCTCCTCCCCAGTCACTTACCGCTGTGGCGCCTTCGTGAATCGGCGCCGCCGGCTCGCCCACCACGAGCAGCCGGTCGACCCTCAGCTCGGCCGCCAGCCGGCCGACCTGCTGATGCCCCTCCCGCTCGAAGTCGCCAAGCTCGGCCATGTAGCCGAGCACCGCCACGGTACGCCCCGACCCGTGCATGCTGACCAACGACCGTAGCGCGACCGCCATCGAGGCGGGGTTGGCGTTGTACGAGTCGTCGATCACGATGACCCCGTCGGGACGCTCGAAGACGTCCATCCGCCGGGTGGAGACAAGGCCCAGCTCGCCCAGCGCGATGGCCAGGTCGGCCAGGGGCATCCCCAGCTCGCGGGCGACCGCCGCGGCGGCGAGGGTGTTGGAGACCTGGTGCCGCCCGGTCAGCCCGAGCCGCACCGGCACGCTCCCCTCCGGGGTCACCAGGGTGTACGACGGGCGGCCCCGCTCGTCCAGCGTCACGTCCGTCGCCCGCACCTCGGCCCGCTCCGACTCGCCGTACCGGATGACCCGGGCCTCGGTCCGCGTGGCCATCGCGTCCACCAGCGGGTCGTCGGCGTTCAGCACGGCCAGCCCGTCGGCGGGCAGCGCCTCGACCAGTTCCCCCTTCGCCAGGGCGATGGTCTCCACCGAGCCGAACTCGCCGAGATGCGCCACCCCGACGTTGAGCACCACCGAGATCCGGGGTGGCACCACGTCGCAGAGGTAGCGGACGTGCCCCACCCCGCGGGCGCCCTTCTCCATCACCAGGTAGCGGGTCTCCGGGCCGGCCTGCAGCGCCGTGTACGGATGCCCCAGCTCGTTGTTGAACGAGCCGGGCGGCGCCACGGTCGGGCCGAGCCGGACGGCGAGCTGGGCGATCAGGTCCTTGGTGGTGGTCTTGCCGGACGAGCCGGTCAGCCCGATCACGGTCAGCCCGGGCAGCCGGTCGACCACCACGCGGGCCAGCCGCCCCATCGCGTCGAGCGCGTCGGCGACCAGCACCATCGGCACGCCGGGCACCTCGCGGGTGCCGAGCACGGCCACCGCGCCGGACTCCACCGCGCCGGCGGCGTAGTCGTGGCCGTCCACCTTCTCGCCGGGGAAGGCGACGAACAGCCCGCCGGGGCCGGCCTTGCGGGAGTCGAACTCAACCGTGCCGGTGACCCGGGCGTCCGGGTCGGCGGCGACCAGCCGGCCGTCGACGGCGGCGGCCACCTCGGCCAGGGTCAGCGGGATCATGGCCGCCCCACCAGGTCACCGAAGCGGGCGCGCAGCGCCTCCGCCAACTCCACCCGGTCGTCGAACGGCAGCACCTCGCCGTTGATCTCCTGGCCGCGTTCCTGGCCCTTGCCGAGCAGGGCCACGATGTCACCCGGTTCGGCCAACCGGACCGCCTCCTCGATCGCGGCTCGCCGGCCGGGCGCCTCGACGACCCGCGCCCCGCTGTCCGCCGCGTACGCCCCGGCCAACACCTCGGCCCGGATCGCCGCCGGGTCCTCGGTACGCGGGTTGTCGTCGGTCACCAGCACCACGTCGGCGCCCTGGGCCGCCACCGTACCCATCACCGGCCGCTTGCCCCGGTCCCGGTCGCCGCCGGCGCCCAGCACGCAGACCAGCCGGCCCTCGGTCAGCCCGCGCAGGGCGACCAGGACCGCCTCGATGGCATTGGCCTTGTGCGCGTAGTCGACCACCCCGCGCACCGGGGCGTCGCCGCTGACCAGCTCCAGCCGGCCGGGCACCCCGCCGCAGGCGGCCACCCCGGCCGCCGCGGTGGCCGGGTCGACCCCGGCGGCCACCAGGACGGCGATGGCGAGCAGGGCGTTGGCCACGTTGTGCCGGCCGGGCAGTGAGACGCCGGTGGGCAGGATCACCCCGTCCGGGCCGTGCACGGTGAAGCGCTGGGCGTACCCCTCGCCCGTCACGCCGTCGGCCCACCAGGTGGCGGCCCGGTCGCCGGCCGCCGAGTAGGTCACGGTCGCCGGCTTGGCCAGCGGTCGCAGCGCCGGATCGTCGTGATTGAGCACCTCGACCTGGCAGCGCCCGTCGAACAGCTTCGCCTTGGCGGCGAAGTAGTCCGCCTCGTCGGCGTGGAAGTCCAGGTGGTCGGAGCCGAAGTTGGTGTAGCCGCCGACGGTGAACCGGACCCCGCCGACCCGCCCCATGGCCAGGGCGTGGCTGGACACCTCCATGACCACCGCGTCGACCCCGCGCTCTCCGGCCACGGCGAGCATGGCGTGCAGGTCGGTCGCCTCCGGGGTGGTGCGGACGCTGTCGATCACCAGGTCGCCGAGCCGGGTCTCCACCGTGCCGATCAGGCCGGTGGTGTGCCCGGCGGCGCGCAGCCCGGACTCGATCAGGTAGCTGGTGGAGGTCTTGCCGGCGGTGCCGGTCACGCCGATCACGGTCAGTCCCGCGGTCGGATCGCCGTAGACGGTGGCGGCGACGTCGCCGAGCACCGCCCGCGGGTCGTCGACCACCAGTGTGGGCAGGCCCACGGCGGCGGCCAGTTCCGCGCCGGCCTGGTCGGTCAGCACGGCCACCGCGCCGGCCTCGGCCGCGGCGGCGGCGAACTCCGCGCCGTGCCGGCGGGCGCCCGGCAGGGCCGCGTACAGGTCGCCGGGGTGGACCTCCTGGCTGGCGTGGGTCACCCCGGTGACGGCCACCTCGGTGCCGTCCGGCGGGCTGAGCGGCTGAGCCTGCCTCTCGCTCGCGGCTGCGCGGCTCGCAGGCTCGCTCCTCGCGCTCGCCCCCACCCGGGCGGCGAGGTCGCCGAGCCGGACGGGATTCACGGTACGGGGACGTGGATTGCCGGGCACGGCGTCAGACCCTACCCGGTCGCGCGGTCCCGACCGCACAGCCGCCCCGGTGGTTTGTCGCCACTCACCGATGATGTCCTCCCGTGCCCGCTCAGCGCGGAAAGACCTCGAACTTGGGGGACTTGTCGGACGCCGACGGCGGCACCCGGTAGTGGGCGAGAGTGAAGCCCATCATCTCCCGGAAGGCCGGCGCGGCCACCGTGCCGCCCTCGCCGCCGGGGCTCCAGACGAAGACCGCCACCACGTACCTCGGCTTCTCCGCCGGCGCCATTCCGATGAACGAGCCGACCTGGCCGGTCTGGAGCTTGCCGTCGACGAAGCGTCGGCCGGTGCCGGTCTTGCCGGCCACCCGGTAGCCGGGGACGGCGGCGGCCAGGCCGGTGGCCTGCCCGTCCGGGCCGTCGATGGTGGTGACCGCCTCCAGCATCCGGCGCAGCGCGGCCGCGTTCTGCGGGCTGAGCACCGACCGGGTGACCGGGGCGGCGGCCGGCGTCCGCTTCCCGTTTGGGCCGATCACCTCCTTGATCAGGTGCGGCTGGACGTACGTCCCGTTGTTGGCGATCGCGGCGTACGCGGCGGCCATCTGCAGCGGGGTGGCGTCCACGCTGTGCCCGATCGGCACCGACCCGTACGACGAGCCGCTCCACTCGTCGGCGGGGAGCAGCCGCCCGGGGGCCTCCCCCGGCATGCCCTCGCCGGTGGGCCGCCCCAGCCCGAACCGCTTCTGGTAGTCGATCAGGCGGTCCCGGCCCAGCTTGCCGGCGATCTCGATCGTCCCGACGTTGGACGAGAAGGCGAGCATCCCGGGGATGCCCATCCGCCGCCCGTTGACCGGGTGGGTGTCCGAGAACGGCGTGTCGCCCCTGGTGATCGTGTTGGCCACCGGGAAGGCGGTGTCCGGGGTGATCACGCCCTCCTGTAGGGCGGCGCCGTAGGTGATCGCCTTGTGGATCGAGCCGGGCTCGACCACGAAGCTGCTGGCCGCATCCGCCCGGTCGGCCGGGGAGTTGACCTCGCCCGGGGCGGCCGCGTTGTAGCCGGGGTAGCTCGCCTGGGCCAGCACCTCGCCGGAGGGAATCTCCATGATCACCGCCGCGCCGACGCTGCCCCGGGTCTGGGCCATCTGGCTCGTCAGGATGCGCTGGGTCCGGTACTGGAGGTCGCGGTCGACGGTGAGCACCAGCGAGCTGCCCGGCTTGGCCTCGGTCGTCTCGCTGTAGCCGCCCGGGATCGGCGCGGCCAGGTCGCCCTGCCCCACCTCGTACGTCTTCTTGCCGGGCTTGCCCTCCAGGAGGTCGTCGTACTTCGCCTCCAGGCCCTCCAGCCCGACCATGTCCTGGCTGACGAAGCCGAGCAGGTTGGCGGCCAGGTCGTTGCCCGGCACCTCGCGCCGCTCGTCGCGGTGCACGCCGATGCCGGCCAGGTCCAGCGCCATGATCTGCTTGGCCTTGTCGACCTCGACGCCACGGGCCAGGTACTCGAACTGGGACTTCTTGGTGGTGCCGGGCCGGGTACGCCGCTGCATCTTCTCGGCCAGCTCGGAGACGGGCACCCCGAGCAGCGGGGAGAGCAGTTTCGCGGTGGCGAACCGGTCCTTGACCAGTTCCGGGTCGGCGTAGATGTAGCGCGCCTCGACGCTGTGCGCCAGTGGGTCGCCGGTGCGGTCGTAGATGGCCCCGCGTGGGGCGGGCAGCTCCACCGAGTGCAGCCGTTTGTCCAGCCCGCCGTCGGCGAACGCCGGAGGGGTGACGGTCTGCAGCACGACCAGCCGGATGCCGATGACGGTGAACAGGGCCAGGGCGAGCACCGTGCCGAGCCGCAGCCGGAAGCGGGGGTCGGCGAGCTTCGGCGGGCGGCGCGGCTTACGGACCGGCCGCCGGGCGGCGGCGGGTCGCTCGGGGCGGCGCGGGCTCGACCGACGCCGCGGCGCTGGTTCAGCGTCGCGCCGGGCCGACACGGTCCGCACCACGCCGGCCCGGCCGCCAGCGACGGGCTCCCGTCTGCCAGCACGGGCGGCGCCGGCCTGGCCGCCGTCGAGCACCTGCAACGCCGGCCGGAACGGGTCGCCGGAGCGACTGCTGCGCGGGGTACGCCGCTGCTCGGCGCCCCCGCCCACCCCGGTCCGGGCGGCGCCGCCCCCCTCCCGGATGGTCCGCCCCCGCGGCGTGTACGCCCGCGCGTCGGAGATCCCACCGCCGCCCGGCTCGCCGGAGCGGCGGTCGGTGCCCCGGGCGCCCGAGGACGAGCCGCGCCGGGAGCCTGTGGCGTCCCGGCGCGGTTCCTCCGATCTCGGCGGCACGGCTCAGCCTCCGTTGCCCTGCTGGCTGGTGATGGCCGGCGCCCCCTCCGCCGGGTGCGGCACGCCGATCATCTTGCCGTCCGGCAGCCGGATGTACGCCGGGTCGCCCGCCTCGACCAGGCCGAGCTTGCGGGCGTTGGCGGTCAGGTTGCCCGGGGCCTTCTGGTCGGCGATCTTCTTCTCCAGCTGCTGCTGGTTGACGTCGAGCTTGGCCTGCTGCTCCTGGAGCTCGGCTTTCCGGAAGGCGTTCTCGTTGATCTTCGTGTTGAGCAGCAGGATGCCGAGCACCCCGCCGACCACCAGCACCAGGATCAGGCCGACGAACGGGGCCCGCGGCACGGACACCGGCGGCGGTGGGGCGACCCGCAGCCGCGGCGCCGGCGTACTGGTCGTCCGGGTCCGCTCGGCCGGCCGCAGCGCGGCGCTGCCCTGGGTAAGGAACTCGCGCGCCCCCCGGGCGCGAGTCTCCCCCCGGCGGTCGAGCCCCGCCGGCGCGGCCCGCGTGGTGCGCTGCGCCGCGGTCCGGCCCCCCGACCGCGGTGCGCGCTGCCCGACGGCGTCCCGGCCGTCGCGCTGATCGACGTTCATATTCCCTCCCCCTCTTCGTCCGTCCCGTTGCCGTCCCCCGGGGTCGACCGCGGATCCGAGCCGGATCCCGGCGACCCCGTCCCCGGTTGGTGCATCGCCTTCACCCGGCGGCGGTACCGTTCGCGGTCGGTACGCCCCTGCCGGGCCGCCTCCGGGTCGAGCCTTTCCGCTGCCCGCAGCCGCACGGAGGCGGCGCGGGGGTTCGCGGCGACCTCCGCCTCCCCGGGAAGCTCGGCACCCCGGCTGAGCAGCCGGAACGTCGGGCCCGACCCGGGCAGTTCGACCGGGAGGTCGACCGGGCCCTTGCTGCGGACCCGGTCGGCGAGCGCCTGCTTGGTGAGCCGGTCCTCCAGCGAGTGGTAGGACAGGACCACCACGCGGCCGCCCACGGCGAGGTTGTCGAGCGCGGCCGGCAACGCCGTCTCCAGCGCTGCCAGTTCCCTGTTCACCTCGATACGTAAAGCCTGAAACGTTCTCTTTGCCGGGTGTCCCCCGGTTCGTCGGGCTGGCGCCGGAATGCTTTCCCGGACCAGCTCGGCCAGTCGCGCCGACGAGGTGATCGGCGCCCGCTCGCGCTCCCGGAGGATCGCCGAGGCGATCTTCCCGGCGAACTTCTCCTCGCCGTACACCCGCAGCACCCGGGCCAGCTCCGGGTGCGAGTAGGTGTTGACCACCTCCTCGGCGGTCACCCCCCGGGTCTGGTCCATCCGCATGTCCAGCGGCGCGTCCTGCGCGTACGCGAACCCGCGGTCGGGCGCGTCGAGTTGTAACGACGACACGCCGAGGTCGAACAGGACCCCGTCGATCGCCGGGTACCCGAGCCGGTGGAGCACGTCGGGCAACTCGTCGTAGACGGCGTGCTCGAGGTGGATCCGATCGGCGAACCGGGCCAGCCGGACCCGCGCGTGGGCCAGGGCCTCGGTGTCCCGGTCCAGGCCGATCAGCACCGTGTTCGGGTGCGCCTCGAGCACCGCCTCGGCGTGGCCGGCCAGGCCCAGCGTGGCGTCGACGTGCACGGTGCGTCGGTTCCGACCCAGCGCGGGGGCCAGCAACTCGAGGCACCGCTCGAGCAGTACCGGCACGTGTGTGCCGCGTAGCTCCCCCATGTCGACCCCCACTGGTTGAAACCCGCTTCCGTCCGTGCCGCATCCGTCGTCGCCACGACGCCCCGCCATACCGCCAGATCCCCATCCGCTCCCGCCCGCCGGAGGCCCGCGCCTCCGATCGGATCGTGCGCCTGGCACCGGGGAAGGGGTGCCAGGAACTCGAAAGCGGCTGGAGATCTCGCAGTATGTCGGGCGTCGTCACGCCCTACAGACCGCCGGGCAGCACCCCCTCCTCGATGTCGGCGAAGTCGTCTTCGCTCTCCGCGAGGTAGGCCTCCCAGGCCGCCTTGTCCCAGATCTCCACCCGGGTGCTCGCACCGATCACGACCAGGTCACGGTCGAGCGTGGCGTACGAACGCAGGTGCCCGGGGATGGTTACCCTCCCCTGCTTGTCCGGCACCTCGTCGTGGGCGCTGGCGAAGAAGACCCGGCTGTAAGCCCGGGCCGCCTTGCTCGTCATCGGCTGCGCACGCAACTGGTCGGCGATCCGCTGGAACTCGGGCATCGGGAAAACGTAGAGGCAGCGCTCCTGCCCTTTGGTGATCACGACACCCCCCGCCAGCTCGTCCCGGAACTTCGCCGGAAGGATCAACCGGCCTTTGTCGTCCAGGCGCGGAGTGTGGGTGCCGAGAAACATCGGCCCAACCCCCTCGCCCTGAGCGGCGTTCGCGGCGCCGCTGACCCCCCGGGCCGGTGTGGCCCTCCCGGCCTCACCATCGCGCCCCACTCTACTCCACTTCCCTCCACCTGCAACCAGAAACGCCCGCGTGGCGCGGCGTTTCGGCGCGCAAAAGAGCACGTCAAAGGGGGTGGGGCGGAGTGGAGGGCCGCGCGGCCCCCTCCGCGCGTCCGCTACCCGACATAGATCGACTCCATCTGGCCGAACGTCCAGCGGCCGTCCGCCGGGTGGATCCGCCCGAACGGTTCGCCGTCGGCAACGATCCGGCGGGCGTCGGGGTCCGGTAACCTCGCTCGCGTGACGGACGCGAAGATGCCCCTGCGGGCGAAGGTGGCCAGCTCCGTGTCGCGGACCGCGGCGGCGCTGTCCCGAGCCGCGGGTCGTGGCGACGGCTCGGTGATCGGTGGCTGGATCGGCCTCAAGATCGACCCTGACCTGCTCGTGCACCTCTCGGCGGGGCGGGCCATCGCCCTGGTGTCCGGCACCAACGGCAAGACCACCACGACCCGGCTCACCGCCGCCGCGGTCGGTGTGCTCGGCCGGGTGGCCACCAACTCCTTCGGTGCCAACATGCCCAGCGGCCACACCTCGGCCCTGGCCAAGGCCGGCAGCACCCCGTACGCGGTGCTGGAGGTCGACGAGCACTACCTCGCGCAGGTGCTGTCGGCCACCGAGCCGCACGTGGTGGCCCTGCTCAACCTGTCCCGCGACCAGCTCGACCGGGCCAAGGAGGTCGCCATGATGGCGCAGCTCTGGCGCGTCGCGCTGGTCCGGCACCCCGAGGTCCGGGTGGTCGCCAACGCCGACGACCCGATGGTGGTCTGGGCCGCCACCCCGCCCGCCGACCCGGCCCAGGGCCACATCCCGCCGCACGTCACCTGGTTCAGCGCCGGCCAGCGCTGGCACGACGACTCGTGGGTCTGCCCGGAGTGCGGCTCCACCATCCGGCGCACAGGCGACCAGTGGTGGTGCACCGGCTGCCCGCTGCGCCGCCCGGATCCGCAGTGGGCCGTCGAGGAAGACGGCGTGCTCGACCCGACCGGCGCCTGGCACAAGGTGCGACTCCAGCTTCCCGGCAAGGTCAACATCGGCAACGCGGCCACCGCCCTCGCCGTCGCCGCCGAGTTCGGCGTACGGCCGGTGGACGCGGTCGTACGGCTCGGCACGGTCGCCTCGGTCGCCGGCCGCTACGCCCAGGTCGACCGGGACGGGCGCAACATCCGGCTACTGCTGGCCAAGAACCCGGCCAGCTGGCTGGAGGCGTTCGACATGGCCGACGAGGCGCCGACGCTGCTGTCCATCAACGCGCGCGACCCCGACGGGCTGGACACCTCCTGGCTCTTCGACGTCGACTTCGCGCCGCTGCGCGGCCGGCAGGTGCTGATCACCGGCGACCGGGCGTACGACCTGGCCGTCCGGCTCGACGTCAACGACGTGCCGTTCCATCACGTACGCAGCTTCGACGAGGCGATCCGGGCGGTGCCACCGGGCCGCCTGGAGGTCATCGCCAACTACAGCGCCTTCCAGGACATCCGAGCGGAGCTGGACCGTGTCAACTGAGAGCAGCCTGCGCATCGTCTGGATCTATCCGGACCTGCTGTCCACCTACGGCGACCGGGGCAACGCGCTGATCCTGGCCCGCCGGGCCCGGTTGCGCGGCATGCCGGTCGAGGTGCTGGAGGTCCGGTCCGACCAGAAGCTGCCCGCCACCGCCGACATCTACCTGGTCGGCGGCGGCGAGGACGGGCCGCAGGCGCTCGGCGCGCAGCGGCTGAACGCCGACGGCGGCCTACATCGGGCGGTCGCCCAGGGCTCGGTGGTCTTCGGCGTCTGCGCCGGCTACCAACTCCTCGGCACCTCCTTCTTCGCCAAGGGCACCAAATGTGGCGGGCTGGAACTGCTGGACATCTCCTCCGACCGGGGCCCCACCCGGGCCGTCGGAGAGCTGGCCGGCGAGGTCGACGGGCGGCTCGGCATCCCGTACCTGACCGGGTTCGAGAACCACGGCGGGCGGACCCACCTCGGTCCGGGGGTGTCGCCGCTGGCCCGGATCACCGCCGGAGTCGGCAACGACGGGGTGACCGAGGGCGCCTGGCGGGGCAAGCTGCTCGGCACCTACTCGCACGGCCCGGCCCTGGCCCGCAACCCGGCCCTGGCCGACCTGCTGCTGCGCTGGGCGACCGGCATCCACCAGCTTCCCGCGCTCAACGACACCTGGGCCGAGCGACTCCGGTCCGAGCGCCGCGCCGCGGTGGCCACCGCGCGAGCATGACCCCCGCCACCCGGCAGCGGCTCCGGCAGCCGTCGGCGCGCCGGTTCGGGTTGCTGCTCCGCCAGCCGTCGGCGCGCCGGTTCGGGCTGCTGCTCCTGCTGCTCGCGGGCTTCGTGGTGGCCCTGCTGCTGGTGCCCCGGCCGAACCCGGTCGAGCTGCCCCGGCTCGCCCACGCCCTCGGCGGGTACGCCCCGGTCGCGGCGGTCGTCGGCGGCGCGCTGCTGCTGGTGGCGCTGGTCCCGCGTACCTTCGTCACGCTCGCCGCGGGCGCGATCTTCGGCTCGCTGGCGGGCGCCGCGTACTCCCTCGGTGCGGCGCTGCTCGCCGCGGCGCTCGGCTTCGCGGTCGGCCGCCTGCTGGGCCGGGAGTTCGTGGCCGAGCGGGTCCGGGGCCGGCTGGCCCGGCTGGACGGCTGGTTCGCCCGGCAGAGCGTGCTCGGGGTGATCACCGTACGGCTGCTGCCGATCGCCGGGTTCGGGCTGGTCAGCTACGGCTACGGCACCACCGGCGCCCGGCCGCTGCCGTACCTCGCCGGCAGCGTGATCGCCGCCGTCCCCACCGCCGTCGGCTACGCGGCGCTCGGCGCGGCGGTCACCTCCCCCGGTCAGGTCAACTGGTACGCCGTCGCCCCGGCCGGCCTCGGCCTGATCGCCAGCGTAGTGATCATCCAGCGCTGGTGGCGGGCCGAGCGGCAGCCCCGCCTCGGGCCGAGCTGAGATGACCGTGGCCGAGGAGCGGTTGCCCGGCGGGTTCATCGCCGAGGTGGTCCGGGTCGCCGACGCCGTGCGCCGCACCGCCCCCGGCGAACCCCGAGTGCTCGGTGCCGGTCGGATCGGCCCACTCGCCAACCGATCCGACCGTTACGAGCGCCCACAGGGCGTCAGCTGTGCTGTACGCGCCTGGGAGCGGAAGGGTCACGCGACGACGGCGTTCGCGTCTATCCAGGACTGCAAGTCCGGGCCGGACTCGAAACTGGTGATCAAGGCGTACCGCGGTGCCGTGCCCGCGTGGTACACCGCGTGCCAGAGCCGTTCGGTGTCAACGACGAACTGGGAGAATGCCGGCAGCCTGATCTGGTATTCGGTCGACGGGTCGTCGCGGTCCTCACGCAGGACCATGTAGCTGTTCGGGTCGTCGGTGAGGTTCAGCCAGGCCCGAACGACCCGCCCCTCACCGTCCGGGTTCAACCGGTTGTTGTCGTCGAGATGCAGGTATTGCTCGGTCACCGACGCCAGGCTCGTCGATGGTTGCAGTTTGATCACCCGGACCCGACCGAACCGGGCGTTCACGTCTCGCACCCACTGGCTAAGCCCCGGTGCGCCCTCCGCGTTAGCCGTCCACACACCGTCCTTGTCCGGCTTTCCGTGCTCCCAGAAGCCACGCGGGTCGTCCTGTCCATCCCCCGATGCCAGCACAGCGAAGTTGGTGTCACCGCCGGACTTCCAGTCGAGGTATGTCAGATTCTCCCATTCGCGGGGCTCTATCATGCTGGCGTAGGGTCGCAGCACAACGAACCCGGTTTCGGCGAGGCAGTCCAGCACCTGATGACGAGATTGAACTGTTGCCATGGTGATACCTCACAAACGTGAAGGGCCTTTTGTGGTGACAGTAGGCATACCTCCGCAATGCCGCTTCCGCTTCGCCCAATTCACGATGATCCGGGAATCGGCAGCTAGAATGCAGCCACCTGGCGGACCCCTCTTCCGAAGGCTGCCGATCGGGTGATCCGGCGCACCTGGGGCAGGTGGACGGCGAACTGGGCGTACGACGGGATCGGCGACCTGGTGGCATACCCCCCCCCGGGGGGGGGGGAGCGCGACCAGGTGCGCAGCGAGCGCGTGGGCGATCCGGGAACGAGGGCATCCGGGGCGGATGGGCGAATGGGCGGACCGAGTTCAATCAATTTGGCGAAGAATCCCCAGTGGATTCAATTCGAGTGAAGCAGTCTTCAATATTTAACTGCCTTGACGAATAATCCCCAGTGGGCATATTTGGTTGGAACTTCTTCGATTACCCAAGGCCGCGATGCGTCTTGGTGTTCACCGGTGACGTGGGAATCGCCGCCCTGCTGGCGCCATGGCCGTCGTCCACCGCCGCGAGCCCAGACCCGGAAACGCCGCAGGCGCGCCCCGAGCACGGGACGCGCCTGCGGCGGTACGGGCAGCGTCAGGCGACGACCGAGACCATGCGGCCCTTGACCACGATGACCTTGCGGGGCTCCTTGCCGGCCAGCGAGCCCTCGACCGCCTCCAGCGCGGCCCCGCGGACGTCGTCCTCGGAGGCGTCCGCGGCCACCTCGATCCGGCCGCGCACCTTGCCGTTGACCTGCACCGGGTAGGTCACCGTCTCGGCGACCAGCAGCGCCGGGTCGGCGGTCGGGAAGTCCGCGTACGTCAGCGAGCCGGCGTGGCCCAGCCGCTGCCACAGTTCCTCGGCGACGTGCGGGGCGAACGGCGCCAGCATCAGCACCAACGGCTCGGCCACCTCGCGCGGCGTGGCGGACAGCCGGGTCAGCGCGTTGGTCAGCTCGATCAGCTTGGCGATCGCGGTGTTGAACCGGACCTCCGCCATGTCGCCGCGCACCCCGTCGATCACCTTGTGCAGCAGCCGGCGGGTCGCCTCGTCGGCCGGCGCGTCGGTGACCCGCGACTCGCCGGTCTGCTCGTCGACCACCGCCCGCCAGACCCGCTGCAGGAACCGGTACGAGCCGACCACCGCCCGGGTCTCCCAGGGCCGGGACACCTCCAGCGGGCCCATCGACATCTCGTACACCCGGAAGGTGTCCGCGCCGTAGGCCGCGCACATCTCGTCCGGGGTGACGACGTTCCTCAGGGACTTGCCCATCTTGCCGTACTCGCGGTTGACCTCGGCCTCGCCGTGGAAGAACCGGCCGTCGACCTCGACGACCTCCTCGGCCGGCACGTAGACGCCCCGGGCGTCGGTGTAGGCGTACGCCTGGATGTAGCCCTGGTTGAACAGCTTGCGGAACGGCTCGAACGACGAGACGTGGCCCAGGTCGTACAGGACCTTGTGCCAGAACCGGGCGTACAGCAGGTGCAGCACCGCGTGCTCGGCGCCGCCGACGTACAGGTCGGTGCCACCGCAGTCGCCCGCCGCGCGCGGTCCCATCCAGTACGCCTCGTTCTCCGGGTCGACGAAGCGCTCGTTGTCGGTCGGGTCCAGGTAGCGCAGCTCGTACCAGCAGGAGCCGGCCCACTGCGGCATCACGTTGGTCTCCCGGGTGTAGCGCTTCGGCCCGTCGCCCAGGTCCAGCTCCACCTCGACCCAGTCGCGCCGCCGGGACAGCGGGGTCTCCGGGTTGCTCGCCGCGTCCTGCGGGTCGAAGGTGCGCGGCGAGAAGTCGTCCACCTCGGGCAGCTCGACCGGCAGCATCGACTCGGGCAGCGCGATCGGCGTGCCGCTCTCGTCGTACACGATCGGGAACGGCTCGCCCCAGTAGCGCTGCCGGGAGAACAGCCAGTCGCGCAGCCGCCAGGTGACCGCGCCGGTGCCGTGCCCGTTCGCCTCCAGCCACTCGATGATCCGCGCCTTCGCGTCGGCCACCCCCAGGCCGTCCAGGTCCACGCCGCGGTCGGGCGCGGCGCTGTTGACCGCCGGGCCGTCCCCGGTGTACGCCTTGCCGGCGAAGCCCTCCGGCGGCTGCACGGTACGCACGATCGGCAGGTCGAAGACCTCGGCGAAGTCCCAGTCCCGCTCGTCCTGGGCGGGCACCGCCATGATCGCCCCGGTGCCGTAGCCGGCCAGCACGTAGTCGGCGATGAAGATCGGGATGCTCGCGCCGTTCACCGGGTTGGTCGCGTACGCCCCGACGAAGACGCCGGTCTTCTCCCGGGTCTCCGCCTGCCGCTCCACGTCCGTCTTGGCCGCGGCGGCCTTCCGGTACGCCTCGACGGCCGCCCGCGGGCTGGCGTGCCCGCCGGTCCAGGCCTCCTTCGTCCCGGCCGGCCAGGCCGCCGGCACCAGCACGTCGACCAGCTGGTGCTCGGGGGCCAGCACCAGGTAGGTGGCGCCGAAGACGGTGTCCGGCCGGGTGGTGAACACCTGGATGCGGGCTGCGCCCGCAAAATCCGAATCACCGGTCGAGGTCGGGAAAACAATGTGCGCGCCCTGGGACCGGCCGATCCAGTTGCGCTGCATCAGCTTGATCGGCTCCGGCCAGTCCAGCTTGTCCAGATCGTCCAGCAGCCGGTCGCCGTACGCGGTGATCCGCATCATCCACTGCTTCAGGTTCCGCTTGAAGACCGGGAAGTTGCCCCGCTCGGAGCGGCCGTCGGCGGTGACCTCCTCGTTGGCCAGCACGGTGCCCAGCCCCGGGCACCAGTTCACCGGCGCCTCCGAGACGTACGCCAGCCGGTGGTCGTCGACGACCTTCCGCCGCTCGCCCACGGTCAGCTCGGCCCACGGCCGGCCGTCCGGGGTGAGCCGGTCACCCCCCTCGAACCCGGCGACCAGCTCGGCGATCGGGCGGGCCTTCTTCGCGTCCGGGTCGTACCAGGAGTTGAAGATCTGCAGGAAGACCCACTGGGTCCAGCGGTAGAAATCGGTGTCGATGGTGGCCACCGAGCGGCGCTCGTCGTGGGCCAGCCCCAGCCGGCGCAGCTGCGCCTTGTAGCGCCGGATGTTCGCCTCGGTGGTGGTCCGCGGGTGGGTGCCGGTCTGCACCGCGTACTGCTCGGCGGGCAGGCCGAACGCGTCGAAGCCCATGGCGTGCAGCACGTTACGCCCGGCCATCCGCTGGTAGCGGGCGAAGCAGTCGGTGCCGATGTAGCCCAGCGGGTGGCCGACGTGCAGGCCGGCGCCCGACGGGTACGGGAACATGTCCAGGACGTACAGCTTCTCGGCGCCGGCCCGTGGGTGGTCGGGGTCGGCCAGCGGGCCGGTCGGGTTCGGCGCGTGGAAGGTGCCCTCCCGCTCCCAGGTGTCCTGCCAGCGGTGCTCGATCTGCGCGGCCAGGGTCGCGGTGTACCGGAACGGGGGGATGTCGGTCGCCGGTGCGGCTGCCTCACTCATGGCGTCTCCTCGGCGCGGGTCATGTCGGATATAGGAGGTCTGCTGCGGGCACAAAAAAGCCCCCCGCGCAGGAGGGGCCGCCGTGCTGTCGCGCGTTCAGCGCATCAGCACGGCTCGGTAAGAAGCAGGAAGGCTCCGGCCATGACGGCAGTCTACTCCTCCTGCCCGTCGGCCCTCCCGCCCGCTCCACGGGTCGGGACGATCCCTCGGTCCGGCGAATATTTGGGGCGTAACCGACCGACCGGCTGCGAGGGTCGGCGGCAACTACAAACATGGTTAGCCTGAGAGGCTAGTGAGATTTCTGCGGCAGACGTGGCTCGACGTCGCGAACCAAACGGCGGGTCCAGGTGCTCTATTCAGCGCTGCCGTCCAGGCGACGAGGAGGACGCCCGTGACACAACAGACCTGGGACGAGGTGGGCGGTCTGCTGCCGCACGACGAGTTCCGTGCCGCCAGCGAGGCGATCGTGGCCAACATCGAGCAGGTCATCGAGGGCAAGACGGCCACCGTCCGGCTCGCCCTGGCTGTCCTGCTCGCCGAGGGCCACCTGCTGATCGAGGACGTGCCCGGCGTCGGCAAGACCAAGCTCGCCAAGGCCCTCGCCCGCTCGATCGACTGCTCGGTACGTCGGATCCAGTTCACCCCGGACCTGCTGCCCAGCGACGTCACCGGGGTCAGCGTCTACAACCAGGAGACGCACGACTTCGAGTTCCGCCCGGGCGCGGTCTTCGCCAACCTGGTGGTCGGCGACGAGATCAACCGGGCTTCGCCCAAGACCCAGTCCGCCCTGCTCGAGTGCATGGAGGAGCGGCAGGTGACCGTCGACGGGGTCACCTACCAGCTGCAGACCCCGTTCATGGTGATCGCGACGCAGAACCCGATCGAGATGGAGGGGACGTACCCGCTGCCGGAGGCGCAGCGCGACCGGTTCACCGCCCGGATCGCGATGGGCTACCCGGACGCGGGGGCCGAGCTCGCCATGCTGGACGGCCACGGGGCCACCGACCCGCTGACCGAGCTGCGCCCGGTCTCCGACGCGGCCACCGTCCGCCAGCTCATCGGCCACGTCCGGCAGGTGCACGTCGCCGACGCCGTCAAGCAGTACGCGGTCGACCTGGTCACCACCACCCGCGAGGCCCCCGACCTGCGGCTCGGCGCGTCCCCGCGGGCCACCCTCCAGCTGCTGCGCACCGCCCGCGCGGTGGCCGCCCTGGAGGGCCGGGACTACGTCCTCCCCGACGACCTGCAGGCCCTCGCGGTGCCGGTGCTGGCGCACCGGATCATCCCGACCGCGGACGCGCAGCTGGCCCGGCGCACCACCGACGCGATCGTCGCCGAGCTGGTGCACCGGCTGCCGCTGCCGAACGACCGCAAGCGCTCCCCGTACGACACCCGGCCCAGCGGCAACGGGCGCGGGCCGTACGAGCCGCGGAGGCCGTGAGGTGCGCGACGGGCTGCGCGGGCTGACCACCCGCGGCCGCTCCTTCCTGGCGGCCGCGGTCGCCGCCGCCATCTCCGCCGCCATCCTCGGCGAGAAGGACCTGCTCCGGGTGGCTGTCCTGCTCGCCGTCCTGCCGCTGCTCGCGGCGGCGTACGTCGGCCGCAGCCGCTACAAGCTCGCCTGCAACCGCTCGCTGGAGCCGCACCGGGCGCCGGTCGGGGCCAGCTCCCGGGTGGTGCTGCGCCTGCAGAACCTGTCCCGCCTGCCCACCGGCACCCTGCTGCTGGAGGACCGGCTGCCGTACGCGCTGGGCAGCCGGCCCCGGGTGGTGCTGGAGCGCCTCGGCGCGCACCAGGCCAGCTCGGTGGCGTACACCGTCCGGGCCGACGTGCGCGGCCGGTACGAGGTGGGCCCGCTGATGATCCGGCTGACCGACCCGTTCGGGCTCTGCGAGCTCAGCCGCGCCTTCCCCAGCGTCGACCATCTCACGGTCATCCCGCAGGTCACCCCGCTGCCGGCGGTCCGGCTCCCCGGCGAGTACGCGGGCAGCGGCGAGAGCCGGGCCCGTTCGGTGGCGGTGCACGGTGAGGACGATGCCGCCACCCGGGAATACCGGATGGGCGACGACCTGCGCCGGGTCCACTGGAAGTCGACGGCCCGCACCGGCGAGCTGATGGTGCGCCGGGAGGAGCAGCCGTGGGAGAGCCGGGCGACGGTCATCCTGGACACCCGCACCGTCGGGCACCGCGGCGACGGGCCGACGGCCAGCTTCGAATGGGCGGTCTCGGCCGCCGCCAGCATCGCCGTGCATCTGCGCCAGGCCGGCTACAAGCTGCGCCTGGTCACCGGCTCCGGGGCGGACGTGGACGCCACCGAGGCGGCCGGCGAGGGCGTGTTCCTCGACCACCTCGCCGAGGTACGCCTGAGCAAGCGCGGTGAGATCACCACGCTCGTGCAGCAGGTCCGACAGCGGGCCGACGGCGGCCTGATCATCGCGCTGTTCGGCACGCTGAGCACCGCCGAGGCCGAACTGCTGGCAAGCCTGCGCGGCAACGGCGCGACCTGCATCGGCTTCCTGCTCGACAGCAACACCTGGCTGAACCTGCCGCCGAAGGCCCGAGCCGAGGCGGAGCACGCGCACGGCAGTGCCGCGCTCACCCTGCTGCAGAGCGGATGGCGGGTGATCGGCGTGGAACACGGCAACCGGCTGCCCGTGCTCTGGCCGCAGGCGGGCCGCGGCTCGCAGGGCTTCGCGCTGCGGGCGGCGCTGGCGGAGACGGTGGCCGGAGGCGTGCGATGACCGGAAGGGTGATCTCGTGAGGGAGCGGAGCGAGCGAACCATTTGGCTCAGCACCGGGGCGCGTCGCGCCGCCGGCGAGCGGAGCGAGGCGGCGGCGTGACCGCGCACCGCAACCTCGGCTTCGTCGCGGCGGCGGCGACCCTGCTGGCCGCGGCGCCGCTGTCGGCGATCTTCGAACGCTGGACGTGGCTGGTCGAGGCGGCCATCGCGGTCGCCGCGGTCGCTGCGGCCGCCGCGCTGAGCCGGATGGCCCGCGCCCCCCTGTGGGGTCAGATCCTGGCCATGCTGGCCGGCCTTGTCCTCGCCCTGACCTGGCTCTTCCCGGGCGGCACCGAGCTGCTGGCGTTCCTGCCCACCCCGGCCACCTTCGCCCACTTCGGCGAGCTGCTCGGCGCGTCGGCGCGGGACATGCGCGCGTACGGCGTGAAGGTGCAGGACGTCGACTCGTTGCTCTTCCTCACCGTCGTCGGCGTCGGCGTCGTGGCGGTGGTGGTGGACGTGCTCAGCGTCGGGCTGCGCCGGCCGGCGCTGGCCGGGCTGCCGATGCTGGCCATCTACTCGGTGCCGGTGGCGGTCTACGTGGACAGCGTTCCCGCCACCCCGTTCGTGGTGGGCGCCTCCGGCTACCTGTGGCTGCTGGTCACCGACAACGTCGACCGGGTACGCCGGTTCGGCCGCCGGTTCACCGGCGAGGGCCGCGACGTCGACGTCTGGGAGGCGTCGCCCCTGGCCGCCGCGGGTCGCCGGCTGGCGGTCGTCGGGGTGGCCCTCGCGGTGGCGCTGCCGCTGGCCGTGCCCGGGATGACCGGCGGGCTGTTGGACCGGGTCGGCAATGGCGACGGCACCGGGCGGCCCGGCCAGGGCGGCAACACCGGCCGGATCGACCTGTTCTCCGCGCTCAGTGGCCAGCTCAACCAGACCGCGGTGACCGAGCTGGTCAGGGTCACCACCAACGAGCCCGCGCCGTTCTACCTGCGCTTCGGAGTGGCCGACGAGCTGCGCCCGGGCGGCTTCCGGGACCGCGCCCCCACCGGGCGGCCGGTGAACCGGGGCCTGCCCGACCCGGCGGAGCGCGCCGGCCGCGGCGTCGAGCGGCACCGCTACCGGGCCACCGTCGAGGTCAAGAACCTCAACATGCCGCTGGTGCCGGTCTACGCCGAGCCGGTGAAGACCGACAACCTCAGCGGCAGCTGGCTCTACGACCCGAGCCTCCAGGTCGTTTTCTCCAACCGCGAGAGTTCGCGGGGCAAGCGCTACTCGTTCGACTACGTCCGCTCCACGTACAGCCCGTCGTTGCTGCGCACGGCGCCCTCCCTGCCGGCCGACGACCCGGTGCTGCGCCAGCAGACCGTCACGCCGTCGGTCCGCACGGTCGACCAGCTGGTCGAGCGGCTCGTCAAGGGCAAGCAGAACGACTACGACAAGGTCCGGGCGATCTACGACTACTTCTCGGCGGAGAACGGGTTCCGGTACTCGCTCTCCACGGAGGGTGGCAGCAGCGGGGACGACATCACGGACTTCCTCGACGGCAAGGCGGGCTTCTGCCAGCAGTACGCCACCGCAATGGCCTGGCTGGTCCGGGCGGCCGGCATCCCGGCCCGGGTGGCGTTCGGCTTCACCAACGGCAGCAACACCGGCGGCACCTACGTGTTGACCAACAAGAACCTGCACGCCTGGACGGAGGTCTACTTCGGCGGGATCGGCTGGGTGCCGTTCGACGCCACCCCGGCGGCCAGCGTGCAGGGGTCGGTCCGGTCGGCCTGGGCCCCCGACACCGACGCCCCGGACCCGACCACCCCGTCGCCGGGAGGCACCTCCGCCCCGGGCGGGGTCGACGCCTCGGCCGGCCCGAACAGCCCGGACCGGCTCGACAAGGACGCCGACCAGGGGCTCTCCGTCGGCGACGGCGGCCCCACCCGGCAGTCGCCGATCTGGCCGTGGTGGACGGCCGGCCTGGTCGCCCTGCTGGCGCTGCTCGCGGTGCCGGCGCTGCGCCGCTCCGCGCTGCGGCGGCGTCGGCGGGCGCGGGCTCCGGTGCCGGTGGCCACCGCGCTGGCCACCGTGCCCGGCCAGCGCGGCGAGGTGCGCGACATCGTGGTCGGGGTGGACGCCGACCGGGCCCGGGCCGACGCACACGCCGCCTGGGACGAACTGCTGGACACCCTGGTGGACTTCCAGGTCCGCATCGACCGGACGGAGACCCCCCGGGCGACCGCCGAGCGGCTGGCCGTGGAGACCGTCGGCGAGGACGCTGGGGCGGCGACCGGGGTGCGGCTGCTCGGCCTGGCGGAGGAGCGGGCCCGCTACGCCCGCGACCCGCTGACCGGCGAGGCACTGCACCGGGCCGTGCGGACGGTACGCGGGGCGCTCGCCGCCCGGGCGGACCGGCGTACCCGGATCATGGCGGTCCTGCTGCCGCCGTCGGTGCTGCTGCGCTGGCGGGCCGCGGTCGCGGAAAACTCGGCCCGGCTGGTCACCGGCGGCGGGCAGGTGCGGCAGCGGCTGCTGCGCTGGAACCCGCGGCGCCTGCTGGCGGGCCGGCCGGCCCGCTGACCGGTCCCCGCCCGCCGGCGCTCCCCCGCCGGTGGGCAGGGACCACCACGGGCACGCGCTGCCGCGGCGAAACGGCCCGCCTCAGCGGCGGGGCGTGGTCAGCGGTGCCCCTCGGGGCGCTGCCGCCAGCGATCCTCCATCCGGTCGAGGAACGAGCCCCGCCGGCCGGCCCGGCCACGGGGACGACGGCTCGTCGTGCCCCCTACCACGTGCAGGTCGGGCGACTGGGATCGCCGGTGCGACTGCACCGCGTAGCCCAGCGAGGCCAGCATCACGACGAAGCCCGCCACGGCCAGCGGCGGCGTCTTGATCACGGCACCGTAGATCAACAGGGCCAGACCAGCGATGACCACGCCGGCAGCGACGAGCAGGCGACGCCGCGCGTGGAAACGCGGGTCGCTGGCGCGCACGGCCGAGGCGAACTTGGGGTCCTCGGCAAGCGACCGCTCGATCTGCTCGAACAGCCGCTGCTCGTGCTCCGAGAGCGGCACGGCACTCCTCCCCGGTCACGTTGGTCGGCCCGGTCGGACCGACAGACCGTGGCAGCCAGCCGGCTGCTTACCCGCCAGTCTACGAGGGGGCTCGCGCGTCGGAAAGCGGGACGACCTATGGCCCGGCCGGTTTTTCGGCCCGTCTTGGATCACGCGTCGCGAGCAGACTGGCCGGACCTATGACGGACCGCCCGAATCGGGCGGCCGCCGCGTCCGCCGCCGCCTCCGCCTCCCGCCAGCCACGCTCCGGCGCGCCGAGCGTGAGCTGACGCGGCGTCTCCTCCGCGGCGGCCAGCCCCTCCAGGCGTACGCCGACCAGGCGGACCGGCTCGTCGGGGGCGAGCGCGGCCCACAGGACCCAGGCCGTGTCGAACATCTCCCGGGCGGTGTCGGTCGGCACGGCGAGGGTGCGAGACCGGTTGACCGTGCGGAAGTCGGCCAGCCGGACCTTCAGCGACACCGTGCGCCCCACCTGGCCGGACGCGCGCAGCCGGGCACCGACCTTCTCGGCCAGCGCCAGCAGGGCGCGACGGATCTGCGTCGGATCGGTGACATCGGTGTCGAAGGTCACCTCCGCGCCGATCGACTTCTCTACCTGCTCCGGGGAAACTCGGCGCGGATCCCGCCCCCAGGCCAGCTCGTGCAGGTGGGTCGCGGCCGTCTCGCCGACCGCCCGACGGAGCAGGCCGGCCGGCGCCTCGGCCAACTCGCCGACGGTGTTCAGGCCGAGCCGGCGCAGCGCCTCCGCAGAGCGCTCCCCCACCCCCCACAGCGCCGCCACGGGCAGCGGGTGCAGGAACTCCAGCACCCGGGCGGCAGGCACCACGAGCAGGCCGTCCGGCTTTGCCCGGGTGGAGCCGAGCTTGGCCACGAACTTGCTCGGCGCCACGCCGACCGAGCAGGTCAACCCCTGTTCCTCGACGACCCGGCGGCGGATCAGCCGGGCGATCCGGGACGGGGGGCCGAAGAGCCGGCCGGCGCCGGCCACGTCGAGGAACGCCTCGTCCAGGGAGAGCGGCTCGACCAGCGGGGTGACGTCCCGGAAGATCTGCATCACCGCCCGGGAGGCCGCCGAGTACTGCGCGAAGTCCGGCGGCAGGTAGACCGCGTCCGGGCAGAGCGCGCGGGCGCGGGCGGTGGGCATGGCGCTGCGGACGCCGTACCGGCGGGCCTCGTAGCTGGCCGAGCTGACCACCCCGCGCGGCCCGATCCCGCCCACCACGACGGGCCGGCCGCGCAGCTCGGGCCGGCGGCGCACCTCCACCGAGGCGAAGAAGGCGTCCATGTCGGCGTGCAGGATCGGGCAGCCGGTGTCGTCGGCGTCCGGCCCGAAGCGCGGATCACCGCCCCGGGGCAACGACTGGCTGCGACCCATGCCCGCACGCTAGCCGCCCAGTCCGACAATCCCGCCGCCCGGCTGGTCGGTCCGGCGGGTCAGCCGCGGACGACCAGCATCGGGATGGTCATCTCGGCCGCGGTGTCCGCGCCGTGGTAGGCCACCAGCCGGGACTCGATCGGCTTCTCGGAGCGGGTGGCGACCACCGCGTACGTGCCCCGGCAGACCACCACCACATCGCCGATCCGGCGCAGGTGCTCCTCGGGCACCGGCCCGAACCAACCGGCGGCCACCGCCTCGTCCCGGGTCGTCACCCGGGCGGTGCCGCCCAGCACCGCCGACCAGGCGGCCACCACGTCGGCGGTGGCACCCGGCTCGACGTGCAGGTAGCGGACCCGGGGCTCGCCGGCGACCACCCGCACGCCGGCCCGTAGCCGGGGATCGGTGTCCAGGTCGATCCGGTGGTCCGCCGGCACGTTGAGCTGCCCGTGGTCGGCGGTGACCAGCAGCGCGGCGTCCGGCGGCAGCCCGTCGACCAGCCGGACGAGCAGCCGGTCCACCTCCGCGGCGGCCAGCCGCCAGGGCACGGAGTCGACCCCGCTCAGGTGCCCGTGCCGGTCCAGGTCGGGGTGGTACCCGGAGACCAGGGCCGGCCCGGCACCGGCCGCGAGGGCGGTGAGCATCTGCCCGGCGAGCGCGTCGACGTCGGAGGCGCCCCGGTAGTCGCCGCCCCGGTTCGCGGCCAGGGTCAGCCCGCTGCCGCCGTACTCCGGGCGGCTGACCACGGTGACCGCGACCCCGGCCGCGCGGGCCCGCTCGTACCAGGTCGGTACGGGCTGCCAGCGCAACGGCTCCGGGTCGCCGGCCCACTCGATGTGGCTGAGCACCCGGTCGGTGCCCGGGACCCGGACCTTGAAGCCGAGCACGCCGTGCGCTCCGGACGGCGTGCCGGTGCCGAGGGTGACCAGGCTGGTCGGGGTGGTGGAGGGGAAGCCGGAGGTGAGCGGCGTGCCGATGGTGGCGGCCAGGCCGGCCAGGGTCGGGGCGTACGGGGCGGCGGTGGGGATCTGGTACCAGCCGAGCCCGTCGACCAGCAGCACGGCGATCCGGCGTACCCCGGCCAGCCGGGACCCCAGGCCGAGCAGGTCGACCGCGCCGGGCACGCCGAGCACCGCGAGGGCGCTGGGCAGGATGTCGGCGAGACTGCCGCCGCCGTAGCGGGGCATGACCTCCTCGAGCGGATCCACCGCCGGGCCGGTCATGCCGGGCGGCGGGCGAACAGGTGCAGTTGGGCGGCGAGGTCCCGGTACGGCTGCCGGGCCGCCAGGGCCCGTTCCAGCTCGACCAGGGCGGCCGGCTGGCCGTCCGCCACCGCGGCCGGGAGCAGGTCGGCGAGGACGCGTACGCCGTGGATCTCCTCGACGGCGAGCCCGGCGGCGGCGAGCAGCGCCGCGGCACCGTCGGCGTCGTACCGCCGGCGCAGGGTGTCCCGGGGGCCCGCGCTGCCGTCCGGGTCGGCGGCCAGCGCGGCGGCGACGTCGAGGTGTCCGTTCATCGCCCGGGTCAGCACGGCGGCGGCCCGGCCGGCGACCAGGACGCTGGCCGCGCCGCCGGGGCGCAGGGCGGCGGCGAGCGCGGCGACCACCGGGGCGGGGTCGTCGACCACCTCCAGCACGGAGTGGCAGAGCACCAGGTCGACGGTGGCCGGCTCGACCAGCCCGGCGAGCGCGTCACCGTCGCCCTGGATCGCGCGTACCCGCTCGGCGACCCCGGCCTCGGCGGCCCGGCGGGTCAGCGCGGCGAGCGCGTCGGGGCTGGCATCGACCACGGTGACCCGGTGGCCGGCCTCGGCGAGCGGGACGGCGAAACCGCCGGTCCCGCCGCCGACGTCGAGCACGGTGAGCTGCTCGCCGGCCCGCCGGCCCAACTCGGCCCGCAGCACCGCCCAGATCACGGCGGTACGAGGGGTCAGGGTTCGGGTCTGTTCCACCCCGCCGAGCCTAGTCACCCGCGGCACCGGGGTCAGGACTCGCCACCTCCGGCCGGGTCCTCCTCGGCACGGGAGCGGCGGGCGTTGGCCACCGGCCCGTCGGTCACCGGGTACTCGTGCGCCTCGGTGTCGTGTGCCGGGATCCAGTCCGCACCGAGTCGGGTCCGGCGGGCATTGGCGATACCGCGATGGGTGTTGCTCCCCGTCATCGTTCTCCACCTTCTTTTCCTACGTGGGCCACTCTGCCCACGTCGGCGGACCGTATCTCCGGCCCGCCGATCCCTGGAACGCGGATGTGATCAACAACATGCCCACTGCCAGCGCGGTGTGGCGAAGGTCTCCACGAGGTGGGCCGGTTGCCGGCCCATCGTCGACCGGATCAGGCTCACCTGGTGGTCGTCCTGCTCAGCGCCTTCGGCATCGTGCTGCTCGGAGCCTTCGCCCAGACGGTCAGCGGCTTCGGGTACGCGTTGCTGACCGTGCCGTTGCTGGCCGCCGCGATCGACCCGCGCAGCGCGGTCGTGGTGTCGGCGCTGACCAGCATCTCGCTGACCCTCACCGCGGCTGTCCGGGAGCGCGCGTACGCCCGGTGGCGGGTGGTGGCGATCCTCACCGCCACCGCCCTGCTCGGTCTGCCGGTCGGCCTGCTGGTGCTCGCGTACGCCCCGGAATGGCTGCTCAGCGCGCTGATCGCAGTGGTGGTGCTCGGCTGCGTCGCGCTGGTGTGGAGCGGTGCCCGGATCCGCACCGGTCCGGTCGGGCTCGGCGCGGTCGGCGTGCTCGTCGGCGTGCTGACGGCCGCCACCGGCACCAACGGGCCGCCGCTGGTCGCCGCGTTCCAGTCCCTCGGCTACGACCCGCGTACCTTCCGGGCGACGGTGGCGGCGACGTTCGCCGGCACCGGGCTCATCGGGCTGGCGGGATTCCTGCTCGCCGGTCAGATGCACGCCGACGTGGTACGGATCGCCCTCGCGGCGCTCCCCGCCGTGCCGCTCGGCTGGTGGCTGGGGAACCAGCTGTTCCACCGGATCGACCCGGTGGTGTTCCGCCGGATCGTACTGGCCGGGCTGCTCGGCAGCGCCGGCGCCGCGCTCGCCGCCCTCGCCCGCTGAGCCCGGGGTCACCCGCTGAGCCTGCGGTCAGCGGAAGTCGCGGGAGGCCGGGGTGACCGGTGGCTCGATCGCGTCCAGCCGGTCGGCGGTGAGGCTGAGGACGCCCTCGTGCCGCTGCAACCGGCCCCGCACCACCAGCGCCCCGCTGGTCCGGGCCACCCGCCGGTAGCGCTGCCAGAGCCCCGGCGAGCAGGTGACGTTGAGCATGCCGGTCTCGTCCTCCAGGTTGAGGAAGGTGACCCCACCCGCGGTCGCCGGCCGCTGCCGGTGGGTGACGATCCCACCGACCCGGATCCGCTGGCCGGGCTCCACCCGGCCGAGCCGGACGATCGGCACCGCGCCCAGGGCGTCCAGCCGGTCCCGGATGAACCGGGCCGGGTGGCTCTCCGGGGACAGGCCGGTGGCCCAGACGTCGGCGACGAGGCGGTCCACCGCCTCCATCCCGGGCAGGGTGGGCGGGGTCGCGCCGGTCACCGTGCCGGGCAGCCGGCCCGGCCGGTCCTGGGCCGCCGCGCCGGCGGCCCAGAGAGCCTGCCGCCGAGTCAGCCCGAAGCAGGCGAAGGCGTCCGCGGTGGCCAACGCCTCCAGCTGCGCGGCGGTCAGACCGACCCGGCGGGCCAGGTCCGGCATGTCGCGGTACGGCCCGTCGGCCGCCCGCTCCGCCTCGATCCGCTCGGCCACGCCGTCGCCGAGGGTGCGTACGCTGCCCAGCCCGAGCCGGACCGCCGGACCGCCCAGCCCCCAGGCGTGCGGCGGCTCCCCCGGCTGGCTCCCCCACCGGGTCTCCGGAGCGGACTCCAGCACCGCCTTCGCGCCGCTGGCGTTGATGTCCGGCCGGCGTACCTCGACGCCGTGCCGGCGGGCGTCGTCGACCAGGGTCTGCGGCGAGTAGAAGCCCATCGGCTGGGCGTTGAGCAGGGCGGCCAGGAACGGGCCCGGGTGGTAGCGCTTGAGCCAGGAGCTGGCGTACACCAGGTAGGCGAAGCTCATCGCGTGGCTCTCCGGAAAGCCGTAGCTGGCGAAGGCGGTGAGCTTGCGGTAGACGTCGTCGGCCAGCTCGCCGGTGATGCCCCGCTCGGCCATCCCGGCGTAGAGCCGGTCGGCGATCTGCGCCATCCGTTCCACCGAGCGTTTCGCGCCCATCGCCCGGCGCAGCTGGTCGGCCCCGGCCGCGTCGAAGCCGGCCAGGTCGATGGCGAGCTGCATGAGCTGCTCCTGGAACAGCGGCACGCCGAGGGTCTTCTCCAGCGCGTTGCACATCAGCGGGTGCGGGAACGTCACCGGCTCCTGCCCGTTCTTGCGCCGGATGTACGGGTGCACCGAGCCGCCCTGGATCGGGCCGGGACGGATCAGCGCCACCTCCACCACCAGGTCGTAAAAAACGCGGGGCTTGAGCCGGGGCAGGGTGGCCATCTGGGCGCGGCTCTCCACCTGGAACACCCCGACCGAGTCGGCCCGGCAGAGCATGTCGTAGACCTCGGGGTCGTCCAGGGTCATGTCGCCCAGGTCGAGCCGGGACCCGATCATGTCGTAGCCGTAGTGCAGCGCGGAGAGCATGCCGAGGCCGAGCAGGTCGAACTTGACCAGCCCGACGGCGGCGCAGTCGTCCTTGTCCCACTGCAGCACGCTGCGGCCCGGCATCCGCCCCCACTCGACCGGACAGACCTCGATCACCGGCCGGTCGCAGATCACCATGCCGCCCGAGTGGATGCCCAGGTGCCGGGGGAACCTCTGCAGCTCGTTGGCGTACGTGATGACGTCCTCGGGGATGTCCGCCACGTCCACCGTGGCGACCGAGCCCCACCGGTCGATCTGCTTGCTCCAGGCGTCCTGCTGCCCCGGCGAGAAGCCGAACGCCTTGGCCACGTCCCGCACCGCCGACCGGGGCCGGTACGAGATGACGTTGGCGACCTGGGCGGTGTGCTCCCGGCCGTACCGGGCGTAGACGTGCTGGATCACCTCCTCCCGGCGGTCGGACTCGATGTCCACGTCGATGTCGGGCGGGCCGTCGCGTTCCGGGGCGAGGAAGCGCTCGAAGAGCAGCCGGTGCCGCACCGCGTCCACGTTGGTGATCCGCAGCGCGTAGCAGACCGCCGAGTTGGCCGCCGAGCCCCGGCCCTGGCAGTAGATGTCCTGCTCGCGGCAGAACGTGACGATGTCGTAGACCACCAGGAAATAGCCGGGGAAGCCGAGGTCTTCGATCATGCGCAGCTCGTGCTCCAGCTGCGCGTACGCCTCCGGGTGCGCCTCGGGCGGGCCGTAGCGTTCCCGGGCGCCGTCCATGGTCAGCCGGCGCAGCCAGCTCATCTCGGTGTGCCCGGGCGGCACCGGATACGCCGGCAGCTGCGGCGCGACGAGTTGCAGGTCGAAGGCGAGTTCCGCGCCGAACTCGGCGGCCCGGGCCACCGCGCCCGGGTACGCGGCGAACCGTGCCGCCATCTCCGCGCCGCTACGCAGGTGGGCGGTGGCGGCGGCGGGCAGCCAGCCGTCGATCTCGTCCAGACTGCGCCGGGCACGCACCGCGGCCACGGTGGCGGCCAGTCGACGCCGCCCCGGGGTGGCGTAGTGCACGTTGTTCGTGGCGACCGTGGGCAGCCCCGCCGCGGCGGCCAGCTCGGCCAGGGCGTCGTTGCGGTCGGCGTCGACCGGGTGGCCGTGGTCGGTCAGCTCCACCGCCACCGTCTCCGGCCCGAAGAGCTGGGCGAGCCGGTCCAGCTCCCGGGCGGCGGCGTCGACGCCCTCGGTGAGCAGGGCGGTGGGCACGTGCCCCTTGCGGCAGCCGGTGAGCACCAGCACGTGGTCGCGCAGCTCCGCGGCGACCTCCTCCAGCTCGCCGTAGACCGGGCGGCCCTTCTCGCCGCCGCGCAGCTGGGCGCGGGAGATGGTGGCGGCCAGCCGGGCGTACCCCTCGTGACCGTGGGCGAGCACCAGCAGGTGCCGGCCGAGCGGGTCGGGCTCACCGTTCTGCGGGCCGGGCAGCCCGAGGGAGAGTTCCGCGCCGAAGACCGTCGGCAGGTGCAGCGCGCGGGCCGCCTCGGCGAAGCGCACCACGCCGTAGAAGCCGTCGTGGTCGGTGACGGCGAGCGCGGTGAGCCCCAGCCGGGCGGCCTCCTCGGCCAGCTCCTCCGGATGGCTCGCGCCGTCGAGGAAGCTGAAGTTGGAGTGCGCATGCAGCTCCGCGTAGGGCACCGCGTCGTCGTCTGGGCGGGGCAGCTCGGGCGGCTCGTACTGCTGCCGCTTGCGGCTCCACGCCGGGGAGTCGCCGCCGTCGGCGTCCACCGCGAGGGGGTCCACCACGTGCAGGTGCCGCTCGCCCCGCGACCGCCCGCCCCGCCCGTCGCCGCCCCGCCCGTCGCCGGACCGCCCGGAGAGCACCCGTTCCAACTCCGACCAGGGCAGATTCGGGTTGTGGAAGCTCACCGGCCCGCTCCCCGCCCTGCCCGCGTCGAGATCTTGGAAGATTGACGCCCCTCCAGGGGCCGAAAACGTCCAAGATCTCGGGCAGCCTGGGAACGATCAGTCATAGATTGCCTCCACCAGCCACTGGCCGCCCTCGACCGCGAGCAGCAGCGCGGCACCGTCGGCCAGGCAGACCTGGAACCGGGCCTGACGCCGGGCCTCGGCCGGCGCCCACCAGCGCTCGTCCACCGGCCACGGGCCGGCCCAGCCGACGATCTCGGCCGGCCGGCCGGTTTCCACGACCAGTCGCGCGGGGGCGGCGCTCACCGCCAGCCGGGCGCTGACCACGACCGGCTCCCCGGCGGCGTCGTGCACGGTGGCGAGGAGCGGGGCGGGCAGCACCACCGCCGGCGCCGGTGGCGGCAGCCGCCCCGGCCACGGCGGGACCGCCGCCGCCCCGCCCGACCGCGATGATCCACTCGCTTTACGGTAGGTCGGGCTGTCCGGGGCGAGGGAGGCCGCGGTTTGTGCCCATACCGGGTGGATCGAGGACCCGCCGCCGGGCGTCCCGTCGGGGCCCGGCTCGTCCGGTGACGTGGGCCCGGCCGGCAGGGGTGGCTCGCCGGGACGGGCGGGCAGTCGTTCGTCGCCCCACGGGACCAGGCGTACCTGGTCGGCCGGGGAGCGTCCGCCGCCGAGCACGGCGGTGACCACCGCCTCGGGACCGAGGATGCCCTGCACCCGGCTCAGCGCGCGGTGCGCCCGCTCCCGCTCCGCACCGGTCTCCCCCCACAGCCCGGGTTGCAGGCCGGCCTGGGCGAGCACCCCGTCCGGCACCAGCCGCAGCCGGATGATCCCGGCGGTGGGGCGGGCCGGGCGGGCACCGCCCCGGCCGGTGCTGCCGGAGAGCCAGCCGTCCAACTGCCAGCGGACCCGGTCGGCGATGGCCACGGCGGTGAGCAGACCGTCGTGCCGCCAGACCCGGTGCAGCTCCTGGCCGTGCGCGGTGACCGCCTCGATGCCGAGCCGGGTGCAGGCCAGCCCGTACGCGGCCAGCTGTTCGTGCAGTTGCTCGGCCAGCGTCCGGGCGGCGAACGCCGCGACGTCGACCCGGTCGATCGGCTCGTCGTACCCGGCGGTGACGATCAGGTCAGCCGGGGGTTGCCGGACCGCCAGCGGCCGATGGTCCCGGCCGGCGGCGAGCCGGTGGGCCAGCGCCCCGTCGAAGCCGAACCGGGCCAGCACGTCGCCGGCGGGCAGCGCGGCGAAGTCGCCGAGGGTACGCACCCCGAGCCGGCGCAGCAGGTCGGTCAGGGCGGGCCGGCCGAGCGCCTCGACCGGCCGGGTGGCCAGGAACTCCGGGGTCCCGCCGGGCGGCACGATCCGCCCCTCCCGGGCGGCCAGCCCGGCGGCGAAGACCCCGTCGGCGATGCCGACCTGGCTCTCCACCGCACAGGTCTGGGCAACCTGCTCGACGATCCGCTCGGCCGCCGCCTCCTCCCCGCCGAGGTAGCGGCTCGGCCCCCGGGCGGCCAACGCACAGGCCCCGGGGCGGACCACCTCCACCCCGACGGCCACCTCCTCGACGGCGGCCACCACCGGCTCGAACGCCCGGGCGTCCCGGCCCGGGTCGTGGTCGACGACGGTGAGCTGCGGGCACCGTCCCTGCGCCTCCCGCCTGCGCAACCCTCGGCGTACGCCCTCGGCGCGGGCCCGCTCGGAGCAGGCGACCACCCGGTTGGCGTGCAGCACCGCGACCGGTTCGGTGGCGGGCACCCCATCGACGATCTCGGCGGCGAGGACCGGCCAGTCCGGGCACCAGAGCAGCAGGGTCCGCACCGGCGCCCCGCTCATGCCGCCACCTCGCTTCGCTCGGCGTCGACATGAGGCACCACCACACTGCACCGATGATTCGCTCGCTGACGCTCGCTCATGCCCGGCCGACCAGGGCGAGCGCCCCCCGACGCGACGGGACGGCGGGGGCCGGCGTGACCCGCCGGAGCCGACCGGCGGTGCGCGGAATGACCCGGGTCAGTTCGTCGCCGGGCAGCCAGACCTTGATCTCCTTGGGGCGGGCGGCCGCGCCCCGCCCGCGAGCCGAGACGGTCACCTCCCGGCGGCGCAGCCGCCCCCGGCCCGCTCCGAGCCCCTCCCAGACCCCACGGACCACCCGGAGCGTGACATCCGCGCCGTCCCACCGGCCGTACGGGACGAGCACGCTGCCGCGCTGCCGGGCTCGGGCGGCCAGGCGGCTGGCGACGGAGGCGGAGACCGGGGCCGGCACGGCGGTGACCACCACGTCGACCCCGTCGATGAGCGCGGCGACGACGGTGGGCCACTCGGGTCCGGGGTGCGGCACCAGGGCGAGCCGGTCCAGGGCGATCCCGGCCTCGGCCGCCGCGCCGGCCCCGAAGGTGGGCACCCCGACCACGGCGCACCACGAGCCGGCCCGGGAGGCCTCGGCGAGCAGCGCGAGGATCAGCGACGTCCCGCCGCTGTGCCGGGGCTGCCCGACACCGACCGCGATGGTGCTGCCGCGCCGCAGCCCGCGGTGGGGCAGCAGCCCGGTCAGCTCGGGCCGGACGGGCAGCACCCGGTGGCCGCCCGCCGGGTCGGGCGCGCTCGCCGGACGTACCAGCTCAGCCAGTGCGGCGGAACCGACCACCATGCGGCCCGCCATCGGACCTACCCCCTGTCGTGTGTCACCCACGGGTACCGATCCCGTGGTAGTGCTGCTGGATCTGTGCGTGCGGCGGACGCCGCCCGACCGGACGCGCGTCCGGCCACCCGCCTCCCCGTCGGGTGGCCGGACGTCGCCCCGGTCAGGCGGCGGCTGCTCCGGGTCGCGGCGTGGCGTCAGACACGCCGAGCCGGAGTGGCCGGAACAGACCGTGGGACGCCGGTTGGTGCGCCAGGCCGAGGGCGGTCTCCACCACGGTCACGAACTGTTCGGCGGCGCGGAGCAGGTCGTCGGCCTCCCGGGCGGTGACCACCCGGGGGATCCCGGCCTCGGCGGCGGCCCGCTTGCTCGCCCCGGCGGCGAAGTAGCCGGCCCACTCGTCGAGCTCGGGGGCGACGGCGGAGAGCAGGACCCAGACGCTGGTGATCCGGCTGCGCCGGGTGGGCGTGGGGCGGGCGCGGGCGGCGAGCAGGGCAGCGGCGGCGCGCAGCGCCGCGAGGTGGGCGGCGGCGTACCGGAGACCGTCGGGGCGGGTCCGGGCTGCCTCGGCCAGCCCGTGGCGGGCCACCACGAGCAGCTGGGCGGGGGTGCGGTGCGGCAGCACGTGCGCGGGCACCGCCGGTGCCTGGGCCGGACTGGTCGGCATGGTTCTCCTCCGCGTGGGCCGGGGCGGGCGGGCCGCGCGACGGATCGAATCCGCCGGCGGGACGCCCGGAGCGGGTGGTGCGGAGGAAGACGCACCTGGTGTGGGGCCGGCCGGGTGTGGACGCTTCCCCACACCACACCCGGCCGGCGTACCGGCGGGTCCGTCGCCCGCCGCCCGGGGGTCGTGGGCGGCGAGCGACGATCCTGCCTGACGGGCCCGGACTCGCGACTGTCCGAAGCCCGGTGCGGTCCGCGGAACCGCACCTCCCGGGAGCCGGCGCCGCGAAACACCCCTCCCGGACGTTGGAACGAGCGTACGACCGAATCGAACACTCGTTCTAACTACCGTGACAGTACACCTCTCCTCCGGCGAAAAAGCAACGTGTGACCCGCCCGACGCGCCGAGCGCCGTCCGGCCCGGCGGGTCGGCGCCGACCCGCCACCGACCGAAGGATTCTCAGGTGGCCCACAGCATCGGCAAAGGGAACGCCGAGCTCCCTGGCCCAGGGTTGACGCCGTGAACGTCGCCAGCCGCACCGAAGCGACCACCCGGTGACTGCCGCCGTCGCCGACCGGGCCGTACGCCGCACCCTGCCGGCGGCTCCCGCCTGGTGGGCCGACGTCGCCGTCAGCGCCGCGGTGCTCAGCCTGCTGGTCGTCACCGCCCTCTGGACCGCCGACCGCGGGGTGCAGGAGCTACTGGCCGGCCCCGCCACCGGCCTCACCTCGCTCGGCCGGCTCGCCGGCCTGGTCAGCGCCGACCTGATGCTCATCCAGGTGGTGCTGATGGCCCGGGTACCGCTGATCGAGCGGCGCTTCGGCCAGGACCGGATCGCCCACTGGCACCGACTCACCGGGTTCACCTCCTTCCACCTGCTGCTCGCCCACGTGGTGCTGATCACCCTCGGGTACGCCGGCACCGCCCGCCGGGGCGTGCTGGCCGAGGCCTGGGACCTGGTCGTCACGTACCCGGGGATGCTGCTGGCCACCGCGGCGCTGGCCCTGCTGGTGCTGGTGGTGGTGACCTCGGTCCGGGCGGCCCGGCGCCGGCTGCGCTACGAGTCCTGGCACCTGCTGCACCTGTACGCGTACCTCGGCGTCGCGCTGGCGCTGCCGCACCAGCTCTGGGCCGGCGCCGACTTCGTCGGCTCGGCGGCGGCCAGCGCCTACTGGTGGACGGTCTACCTGCTGGCGCTGGCCACCGTGCTGGTCTACCGGCTCGGGCTGCCCGCCTGGCGCTCGCTGCGGCACCGCATCGAGGTGGCCGCGGTGGTCCCCGAGGCCCCCGGGATCACCTCGGTCTGGCTGCGCGGGCGCGACCTGCACCGGCTGCCCGCCCGGGCCGGCCAGTTCCTCCTCTGGCGGTTCCTGGACGGTCCCGGCTGGTCGCGGGCGCACCCGTACTCGCTGTCGGCGCCGCCGAACGGGGACCTGATGCGGATCACCGTCAAGGACCTCGGCGACGGCAGCGCCCGGGCGGCCACCCTGCGTCCGGGCACGAAGGTGCTGGTCGAGGGGCCGTACGGGCGGCTGACCGGGGAACACTGGCGCGGCGGCGGGATCACCATGCTCGCCTGCGGGGTCGGGATCACCCCACTGCTGGCGCTGCTCTGGGAGCTGCCGTACGCCCCCGGTGAGGCGGTGCTGCTCTACCGCGCGCGTACCCCTGAGGACCTCGCCTTCCGGGCGGAGCTGGACCAGCTCGCCGCGGAGCGCGGGCTGGTCGTGCACCACCTGGTCGGCCCGCGGGCACGGCGCCCGTCCTGGCTGCCGGCGTACGCCGAAGGGATGCCCGGCACGGAGGCCCTGCGTAGGCTCTCCCCCGGCATCGCCGCGCACGACGTCTTCCTCTGCGGCCCGGACGGCTGGGTCGACGCCGCCCGCACCGCCGCCCGCGCGGCCGGCGTCCCCGACGCGCACGTCCACCACGAACGTTTCGCCTGGTGACAGGCGCGAAAGGAGGATCCGTGCGCCGGATCACCCTCTGGCTGCTCTCCACCGTGGCCGCAGTGGTGCTGCTGTTCAGCTACAAGACCAGCACCATGGGCCCGGGCGGGGAGAGCAGCGCGATCGCCACGGGCTCCGACGGCTCGGCCGGCGCTTCCTGGAACGGCACGGGCGACGGCTCCACCGCCGGCTCCACCGGATCAGGCTCGTCGAACGGCTCGTCGAACGGGTCGTCCAGTGGCACGGCCACCGGATCGGTGGCGCAGACCCGATGGGGACCGGTGCAGGTGAAGATCGCCGTCTCCGGCGGGAAGATCACCGACATCCGTGCCGTACAGCTGCCGGACGGCAACCGCCGGGACCGGGAGATCAACGGCTACGCGGTGCCGATCCTGCGGCAGGAGGCCCTGGCCGCGCAGAGCGCCCAGATCGACACCGTCTCCGGCGCGACCGTCACCAGCGACGGCTACCGCGAGTCCCTCCAGGCCGCGATCGACGCGGCGCACCTGAAGTGAGCACGGTGGTGGTGGCGTAGTCGGGCAGGCCGGCGTCGGTGGCCAGCGAGCCGGTGCCCAGCGCGCGCCCCCACCGACACCCCGGGGTTCGCCGCCTTTGGAACTGACAGCGCAGACGAATCACGATTCCCGCACCCTCCCGGCGGTCAGCCGACGGTGGTGGCGGAGAGTTCGTTGTAGCCCTCGGCCAGCTCCTGGCCGGACAGCTCCTGGATCGCCGCCATGATCTCGTCGGCGACCGCGCGCCGGGCCTGACCGGCGCTGACCGGCCGTGGCGGGAAACGCAGCGGGGTGCCGAAGCGTACGGTGATCCGCCCGATCCGGGGCAGTCGGGCGCCGACCGGCTGGATCCGGTCGGTGCCGGCCACGGCGACCGGGACGACCGGTGCCCCGGAGGCGAACGCGAGCCACGCCACGCCGGTACGCCCCCGATAGAGCCGCCCGTCCCGGGACCGGCTGCCCTCGGGGTGAATGCCGAACGCCCGCCCGGCGGCGAGGATGCCGAGCGCGACCTCCAGCGACTCCTGGGCGGCCCGGTGATCACCCCGCGCCACCGGTACGGCGTCGATCCCGGTGAGACAGGCCCGGGTCAGCCAGCCCCGGAACCCGGGCCGCCGGAAGTATTCGGCCTTGGCCAGGAACGCCACCGGCCGAGGTGCCACCAGGGGGATCACGATGCTGTCGAGAAAGGAGAGGTGGTTGGCCGCCAGGATCACCGGCCCGCGTTTCGGCACGTTCTCACGCCCCTCGACGACCGGCCGGTAGATCAGCCGGGCGAGTGGCGCGAGCAATCGTCGTACGATCGCCTGCACCAGCACTGGCAGTCCTCGCTCTCAGTATTCGGACGACGTTGCGGCGGGTCCGAGATGGGCGTCCAGCGCGGCGCGCAGGAACGGTTCGACCTCGTCGACCCCGGTCACCAACTGCAGGCTGCCCCACAGCAGGAGCTGGGCCAGCCCGTGCAGGTTGGCCCAGAGAGCACCGGCGATCACCGTGGCTGGCGGCCCGCCGGGCGAGGCGGGGCGGGCGCGGGCAACCAGGTCGACGAGCACCCCGAACAACGGCACGCTGGCCCCCCGCAGGCCCATCTGATTACCGCGCAGCAGGTCGTGCCGGAACATCAACTCGAACATGCCCCGGTTTCCGCGGGCGAACTCCAGGCAGCACCAGCCCAGTGCGAGCAGGAGGTCGTACGGGTCCCGATCACTGTCGGCGAGCAGCTCGTCCACCTGCCGGCCGAGTTCCCGGTAGCCCTCCCGCGCGATGGCGGCCAACAGCGCCTGGTGCGTCGGGAAGTGCCGACGAGGGGCTCCGTGCGACACCCCGGCCTGCCGGGCAATCTCCCGCAGGGAAAGGCCTTCCGCCCCCTGCCGGGCCACCAGTTCAACGCCCGTCGCGACCAGGCGAGCCCGGAGACCGACGTTCGGCTGATCCATGAGAGGTGTCTACCAGAGATCCGTAGACAACGTCTACTAGACGATGGACGAACCACCCCGCCCTGCGTCTCGCCCGGGCGGGTGTGGTGCGGAACGGGGCAGAAAGCAGAATGGGCGGCATGCAATCACAGCCAGATGTGCAGGCGGTGCACCCGAACGTGCAGGCGGTGCAGCGCGCGCTCGACGACGCGGGCGCGCGAAACGGCTCCGGCGCGGCGAGTCAGGTCCGCGTGCTGCCCGAGGCGGTGCACACCGCCGCGGCGGCGGCCGAGGCGCTCGGCGTCGGCGTGGGCGCCATCGCCAACTCGCTCATCTTCGACGCGGACGACGCACCGCTGCTCGTCCTCACCTCCGGCGCGCACCGGGTGGACACCGCCGGCCTGGCCGCGTCCCTCGGGGTCACCCGCCTGCGCCGAGCCACCCCGGAGTTCGTCAAGCGGCACACCGGACAGGTGATCGGCGGGGTCGCCCCGGTCGGCCACCCCCGCCCGCTGCGCACCGTGGTCGACACCGCCCTGCAGGCGTACGACGAGGTGTGGGCGGCCGGCGGGGTACCTCAGGCGGTCTTCCCCAGCACGTACACCGAGCTGCTGCGGATCACCTCCGGCAAGCCGGCCGAGGTGGCGTGAGCCCCGTACCCGGGCTCGTCACGCTGCACGTGTGGCGGATCTCCCGCGCGGCGGTCCCCCGGGCGCTGGCCCGGATGGCGGTGCATCCGGCGCGGCTGCGCCGGGCCCCCGGCGTACGGTTCGGCAAGCTGCTCGGCACCGGGACGGGCAACGGCTTCGGCCCCGGCGACGCCGACCTGACCCGGTGGGCCGCCCTCGTGGTGTGGGACTCCCCCGCCGCGGCGGCCGGCTTCGACGCCTCGCCGGTCGGCCGGTCCTGGGCCCGGATCGCCCGATCCTCGGTCCGGCTGGAGCTGCGCCCGCTGTCCAGCCGGGGCGAGTGGTCCGGCCACCGGCCGTTCGACGAGCCGTCCGGCGGCCGGGTCACCGGTCCGGTGCTGGCGCTGACCCGGGCCCGGCTGCGGGCCCGCCGGGCGGTCACGTTCTGGCGGGCCGTACCGCCGGTGGCCACCGCCCTGGCCGGCGCGCCCGGGCTGCTCGCCCGGTTCGGCATCGGCGAGGCGCCGCTGGGCTGGCAGGGCACGGTGAGTGTGTGGCGCGACCCGACGGACCTGGTCGCGTTCGCGTACCGTCACCCGGAGCACCGCGCCGCGATCACGCGTACCGGCACCGAGGGGTGGTACGCGGAGGAGCTGTTCGCGCGTTTCGCGGTGCGCGACGTGGTCGGCGACCTCGCGGTGCTGGGATGGGCCGCCGAGGGCGATCCGGAATCAGTGAGAGGACACGCATGAGGCTGGTGCGGTGGACGCCGGACGACCTGGTCCGGCGGCTCGACGACGTGGTGGCCGTGTACGGCGAGGCGATGGGCTACCGTGCCGACCTGCTGGAGGCCCGGCGCGGCTACATCGCCGCCCACGTCCGCCGCCCCGGCTTCCGCGCCGTGGCCAGCCTCACCAGCGAGGGGCACCTGGCCGGCTTCGGCTACGGCTACCTCGGCGCCGCCGGCCAGTGGTGGCACGACCAGGTGCACCGGACGCTGGGCACCGAGGCCCGGCGGCGCTGGCTGACCCACTGCTTCGAGGTGGTGGAGCTGCACGTCCGCCCGCCCGCGCAGGGGCACCGCCTCGGCGCCGGCCAGCTGCGCGCCCTGCTCACCATGGCGGAGGGTACGACCACCCTGCTGTCCACGCCCGAGGCCGACGAGCAGAAGTCCCGGGCCTGGCGGCTGTATCGACGGTTCGGCTTCGTCGACATCCTGCGCGACTTCCACTTTCCCGGTGACGAGCGGCCGTTCGGCGTGCTCGGCCGGGACCTGCCGCTGCCCCCACCCGGCCCCGGCGCCGCACCTGGTGCGGCCACGCCATGATCCGCGGCCGGCTGCCCTGGGCGCTGCTGGCCGGCCTGGTCCTCGTCCAGATCGGCTACCCGCTCACTGCCGGCACCACCCGGGCCGGACTGACCATGGCCACCGTCGGGCTCGGCTACCTGCTCTCCGTCGGCCACGCGCTGCTCAGCCGGGGTACGCGTACCGCGCTCGCGTTGGTCGCGGTGGCCACCGGCGGCGGGTTCGCCGTCGAGGCGCTCGGAGTGGCCACCGGCTTCCCGTTCGGCAGCTACGACTACTCCGGGGAACTGGGCCCGAAGCTGGCCGGGGTGCCGCTGATCATCCCCCTCGCGTGGACCTGGATGGCCTGGCCCGCGTGGCTCACGGCGGTCCGGCTGACCGGGCCCGCCACCCCGGCCGCCGGGGCGCGCCCCGGACCGGCGACGGCTCCAGGTCGCGGCGCGGCGCCAGACCGGCCTTCATCCGGTTTGGAGCGCCGTCTAGCAGCACGGAGGCCGAATTACGTGGCCGCCCGGCCTTCATTCGGTCCGGAGCGCCGTCTAGCGGCGCGGAGGCCGAATTATGGCCGCCAGCCGAGCTGGAGTAGTCGAAGCGCCCGCCGGATCGCGCTGGCCGCGGTCGGGCTGGCCGCCTGGGATCTCTTCCTCGACCCGCAGATGGTGGCCGAGGGCTACTGGGCTTGGCGCGACGCCACCCCGGCTCTGCCCGGCCTGCCCGGCGTCCCGGCCAGCAACTACCTCGGCTGGCTGCTCTTCGCGGTGCTGCTGGCGGCGGCGCTGCGCCCGCTCGCCGGGCCGGCCGTCGACCGCACCGACCGGCGGGACGCGCCGATGTTCGCGCTCTACCTGTGGACGTACGCCGCCAGCGTGCTGGCGCACGCGGTCTTCCTCCGGCTGCCGGCCTCGGCGGTCTGGGGCGGGGCCGGCATGGCGCTGGCCGCCGTGCCGTTGGCGGTTGCGCTGCTCCGCGCCCGCCGCCATGCCCCCGAGCCCCGGGAGGTGGACCCGGCGCCCCGCCCCGGCGTCGAGGCGACGGCATGAGCGAGCGGAGCGAGCGAATCAGCCAGCTCAGTGTGCCGGTGCCTCATGACGTCGCCGACCACAGGGAGGCGATGGCATGAGCGTCGTGCTCGCCCTGGCGGTCGCGGTCGCCGCGCTCACGGCGCACGGCTGGCTCAACGCCACCCGCTGGCTGCGCCGCCCCGCCGCCGGCCCGGTCGAGGTGACCGAGGCGGTGGCGGTGCTGCTGCCCCTGCGCGACGAGGCCGACCGGGTGACGCCGTGCCTGCGCGCGCTGCTCGCCCAGCGCGGGGTGCCCGACCTGCGCATCGTGGTGCTCGACGACGGCTCGACCGACGACACCGCCGACGTGGTCCGCGCGGTCGCCGGCGACGACCCCCGGGTCACCCTGTTCACCGGGGCCGCCCCGCCACCCGGCTGGCTGGGCAAGCCGCACGCCTGCTGGCAGCTCGCCACCCGGACCCACCCGGCTCCGACCGTGCTGGCTTTCGTCGACGCCGACGTGGTGCTCACCCCGTACGCCGTCGCTTCGGCGGTGACCGAGCTGCGCGCGGCGGGGGTCACGCTGCTGTCGCCGTACCCCCGGATCTTGGTGGGGGCGGCGGCCGACCGGCTGGTGCAGCCGCTGCTGCAGTGGTTGTGGCTGACCTTCCTGCCACTGCGCGCGATGGAACGCTCGCCGCGGCCGTCCCTGGCCGCGGCGGGCGGGCAGTTCCTGGTGGTGGACCGGGCCGGCTACCTGCGGGCCGGCGGGCACGCGGCGGTGGCCGACCGGGTGCTGGAAGACATCGAGCTGGCCCGGGCGGTGAAGCGCGCGGGCGGTCGGATCGCCCTGGCCGACGGTTCCCGGCTGGCCACCTGCCGGATGTACGAGACCTGGCCGCAGCTGCGCGACGGCTACACCAAGTCGCTCTGGGCGTCCTTCGGGCATCCGGTCACCGCCGCGCTGGTGGTGACGCTGCTGCTCCTGCTCTTCACCGCGCCCCCGCTGATCGCGGTGGGGTTTGCCCCGACGGCACCAGGGGTGTCAACGGTTGCGCTCATCGCATACCTGCTGGGTGTCGCGGGGCGGGTGGTCAGCGCGCGGGCCACCGGCGGGCGGGCCTGGCCCGACGCGCTGGCCCACCCCGTGTCGGTCGGGTTACTCGGTTGGCTGACCCTGCGGTCGTACCATCTGCGGAAGCGACGCCGGCTCACCTGGCGGGGTCGCCCGGTCTAGAAGGGGCACGCCATGGCGCGGATCGTGGTCATCGGCGCCGGCGTGGGCGGGTTGGCCGCCGCCGCCCGGCTGGCGGTCACCGGGCACGAGGTCACCGTCTTCGAGCGGGCCGACACGGTCGGCGGCAAGCTCGGCCGGTACGTCCACGACACCCCCGAGGGCGCGTACCACTTCGACACCGGACCGAGCCTGATCACCCTGCCGCAGGTCCTCCACGACCTGTTCGAGGCCACCGGCGCGAAACTCGACGAGTACCTCGACCTGGTGCCGCTGGACCCGATCGTCCGGCACGTCTTCCCCGGCGGCCCCAGCCTCGACTCCTGCGCCGACCCGGCCGAGTTCGCCGCCCGGATCGGCGCGGCCTTCGGCGACCGGGCCACCGCCGACTGGCAGCGGCTCTGGCGGCGGGCCACCCGGGTCTGGGACGCGTCGCACCGGGACATCCTGCGCCGCCCGATCGACTCCCCTCGGGACCTGGCCGCGCTGGCCTGGCGGCTCGGCGACCTGGCCGCGATCGGTCCCGGCCGCACCCTGCGCGGCCTCGGCCGCCGCCACCTGTCCGACCCGCGGCTGCGGATGCTGCTCGACCGGTACGCCACCTACGCCGGCGCCGACCCCCGCCGGGCACCGGCCGCGCTGGTCGCCGTCCCGTACGCCGAGCTGACGTACGGCGGCTGGTACCTGCGCGGCGGCCTGGCCACCCTCGCCGACGCGCTGCTGTCCCGCTGCCTGGACCTCGGCGTGGTGGTGCGGACCGGCACCGCGGTCACCCGGATCGACGCCGCCGGCGGCCGGGTGCACGGGGTACGCCTCGCCGGCGCCCTCGCCCCGGTCCCCGCCGACGTGGTGGTGGCCAACGTGGACGCGCTCACCCTCTACCGGGACCTGCTGCCCACCCCGCGCCGGCTGGCCGGGCTCACCGACCGCAGCCTGGCCGGCTTCGTGCTGCTGCTCGGCGTACGCGGCGGCTCCGGGCTGGCGCACCACACCGTCTTCTTCCCCGACGACTACGACGCCGAGTTCGACGCGGTCTTCGGCGCACCGGGGCGGGGGATGCGGGCCCGGCCGGCCGTCGACCCGGCGGTCTTCGTCACCGTGCCGGCCGACCCCGCGGTCCACCCGGACGGGCACGAGGCGTGGTTCGTGCTGGTCAACGCCGCCCGCCACGGCACCGCCGCCGGGGCGGTCGACTGGCGGCGGCCGGGACTGGCCGAGGCGTACGCCGACCGGATCCTCGACGTGCTCGCCGAACGGGGCGCCGACGTCCGGGACCGGCTGGTGTTCCGCGAGATCCGTACGCCGGCCGACCTGGACGCGGCGACCGGCGCGCCCGGCGGGGCCATCTACGGCACCGCGGGCGGCCTGCTGCGCCCGGCCAACCGTGGCCCGGCGGCCGGGCTGTGGCTGGTCGGCGGCTCCAGCCACCCCGGCGGCGGCCTCCCCATGGTCACCCTCTCGGCGGAGATCGTCGCCACCGAGATCGGCCCGGCCTGGTGAAAGGAAGGGCCCTCTGTTAACGCCTACGGTAGAGAAGGGTTCCCTTCTCACACTCACCGTCAGCGATGGGCGCGCCAGCCGTCAGCCGGCGTCGATCAGGGCGCGACGGACGGTGGAGAGGAGCTGCCCGAGGCCGTAGCCGGCCAGCAGCACCCAGACCGTGGCGGCCATGGTGATGGTGCCGGCGACCACGTCGGTGTCGATCAGCCCGGTGAGCCCGGCGACCAGCAACCCACCCAGGGCCACGCAGACCCGGGTGGGGCGCTCCCCCACGGTCACCGCACCGATCTCACGCATGCCGGCGGCGATCGCCCGGGCCCGGACGTACTCGTGCAGCCAGGACAGGCCGCCGGCCGCGGCAACCAGCGCACCCGGCGCGCCGAGCAGCCAGAACGCGATCAGCCAGGCGGCCTCGCCGAGCCGGTCGGCGATCGAGTCGTAGACGTAGCCGAGCCGGGTGGTGCGGTTGGTGACCACCGCCACCGCCCCGTCGACGCTGTCCGCCACCGAGGCGAGCAGCACGAACAGCGCGCCGAGGAACGGCCCGTCGCCCGGCCGCCCGACCAGCAGCGGTACGGGAACGCAGAGCAGCACCCCGAACACGGTCACCGGGGTCGGGCCGACCCGGAGCCGACCCAGGACGTACCCGAGGTGGTAGGCGAGGCGCAGCCAGGCACGGACCACCGGCGCGGCGGCCCGAGGATCGAACCCGCCGTGCAGCCGCGCCCACGCGGTCGCGTACTGGTCCCAGTTCAGCTGCGTGCCCGCCACGGGATCAACCTTGACATCCTCTCCCGCCTAGAGGCGGGAGACTCCCGCTTCCAGCGCCGTACGTCGCCGGCGTTGGGTGGGTGGTCGACAGGACGCCTTTCGACTCCTGTCCCGGACTGCCCGCCCGGTGAGTGGGGACGCCGCCTCGGCGGCGTCCCGGATGTTGATCGCGGCGTTCACGTCAGCGTTGGCCTGGTATCCGCAGGACCCGCACCGGAACATCGCTTGGCTTTCGCGATTGTTCCGATCGGTGTGCCCGCAGCGGCTGCACCGCTGGGAGGTGAACGCGGCTGGCACCCTGGCGATCCGGGTGCCGGTGGTACGTGCACGATTGGCCAAGGCCACCTGGAACATGCCCCAGCCCTTGTCGAGGATCGCCCGGTTCAGCCCGGCCTTCGCGGCCACGTTGACGCCAGGCTCGCCGATGGTCCCCCTCGCGGTGGCGGTCATCGCCTTGACGCGGAGGCGTTCGATTTTGATGTTGGCATGCTGGGTGCAGAGACGGTTCGCCGCCCACATCACGAAGTCACGCCGCCGGTTACGGACCTTCGCCTCGGTTCGGGCGATCTCCGCACGGACCTTCCGCGCGCGGTTCGACGTCTTCGCGCCGCGTTTGCGGCGGGCGGTCTCCTGCCGGCCAGCCTTCGACTTCAGCCCGGGCAGCCGCCGCTCGCGACCAGGTGGGGTGAAGGCACGGTTCCACATTCGCCCGTCGGACATCGCCAACGCGACCTTCACCCCACGGTCCACACCTACCATGGTGCCCGGCCGGGCGTGCGCCTCGGGCGTCGCGACGCCGGCATGGACGCCGAACCCGACGTGCCAGGCAACACCATCGAAGGACACCACCGCATTCCGGACCACACCGCCCAACGGACGAGACCAGCGAAACTTCACCTCGCCGATCTTCGGCAGGCTGACCACGCCCCATCGGCGGTTGACCCGCCGCACCGCAATCGCCTGACCGGGAAACGGCACCGACAACCGCGCCGACTTACGCTTGCGTGTCGGCGGCCCGGCGGGATGCTGCGGATCCCACCAGTTGCGGTACGCCTGATCGAGATGGCGCAACACCTGTTGACCGGACTGCGCTGGCAGGTCCGCGACCCAGTCGAGTTCCTTACGCGCCTCGGTCAAGGAGGCGCACTGCACGGTGACCCCGAGGGTGACCCTGCGCTGCTGCCACGCGAACTGGCGCTGCTCCAACGCGGTGTTGTACAGCCAGCGGCACGTGTGCCCCCACACGGTCAGACGCTGCGCCTGCTCCTCGGTGGGGTACAGCCGGTACCTCCGGCCCGTGTCCGCATTCACGTTCCACATCATACGCTTGGTTTCATGGCCACCGACTACCCAGTTCGCACGGGCAGGCACTGCACTTTCCTACTCCACGCCCATTTGGTTTTCCTCACGAAGTATCAGGCGCCGATCTTCACCGACGAACACCTGCACTACCTGGAACAAGTCATGCGGGAGGTGTGCGAGCAGTTCGAATGCGAGCTGGTCGAGCTCAACGGCGCAGACAACTACGTCCACCTGCTGGTTAACTTCCCGCCCAAGGTGGCACTGTCGAAACTGGTCAACTCCCTCAAGGGCGTCTCCTCGCGCTACCTGCGCCGCGACTTCCCAGAGATCCGCCGCTACTTCTGGCGAGGCGCGCGGCTGTGGTCCGGATCCTACTTCGCCGGCTCCGTCGCAGGCGCACCCTTGACCGTCCTACGCCACTACATCGAGCAGCAGAACCGACCGGCCTAGAGCACGGGCCTTGACGGCCCTCCCGTGCGGGCCTCCACCCCCGCATTGAAGGGCGGAGCACTGGCCCGCATCTCGGTAGCAGGGCGTGCCGGTGTCGGAGGCCGGCTCGTCACACCCGCGCGCCGGCCCGCAGGTGCTGCCACACCTCGCGGGTCGCCGTGGACCGGTTGAGGGTGATGAAGTGGATCCCGGGCACCCCCTCGTCCAGCAACCTCGCGCACATCTCGCTGGCCTGCTCTATGCCGAGCCGGCGGACCGCCTCCGGGTCGTCGGCCACCCGGGCGAACCGCTCCGCCAGCGCGGGCGGGAACGGCGCGCCGGAGAGCTGCACGGACCGCTCGATGGTGCCCATCTGGGTCACCGGCATCACGCCGGCCAGGATCGGGGTGTCGCAGCCGGCGGCCGCGACCCGGTCCCGCAGCCGCAGGTAGTCGTCGGCGTCGAAGAACATCTGGGTGATGGCGAACGCGGCCCCCGCCCGGCACTTGCGGACGAAGTATCTGGTGTCGCTGGCCACGTCGGGCGAGCGCGGGTGCTTGTACGGGAATGCCGCCACCCCGACGCTGAAGTCGCCGGCGTCGCGGACCAGCCGGACCAGCTCCTCGGCGTACAACACACCCTGCGGGTGCCGGACCCACTCGCCGCCCGGGTTGCCCGGCGGGTCGCCGCGCACGGCCAGCATGTTGCGGACGCCGGCGGAGGCCAGCCGGCCGATGACGTGCCGCAGCTCGGCGACCGAGTGGTTGACCGCGGTCAGGTGCGCCATCGGCAGCAGGGTGGTCTCGGTGGCGATCCGCTCGGTCACCGCGACCGTGGTGTCCCGGGTCGAACCGCCCGCGCCGTAGGTGATCGAGACGAACGAGGGGCGCAGCGACTCCAGCTCGCGGATGGCCTGCCAGAGCAGGCGCTCCCCCCTGCGGTGTCTTCGGCGGGAAGAACTCGAACGAGAAGGTCGGCTGGCCGGCACGGATCAGCTCCCCGATGGCCGGTTGCGGATTGGGGAGGACCGAGGGAAGACCGAGCGCCACGGATCGACTGTAACCGGGACGTCCCGTCGTACCCAGGATCTTCCCAGCCCGCGAGCACGGCGCGAGGAACGTCGTACCCCGGGGGTAGGAACGGGGCAGCGCGGTGGGGCCGGCGGTGGCCGACCCTCGGGGGCCCGCGCGGGGGTCAGCACGATCGGCGGCGCGCCGGACCCGGCACTGCCGGGCGTCCGCGTCGCCACCCGCGCCGATGCCCTCCGGAGGATCGATGATCTCGTTCCCGCAGTCCGAGCCACGGCTGCTCGGCCCGCTCCTTGCCGAGCTACGGTCCGCGCGCGGCTGGAGCCAGCAGCGGGTCGCCACCGAGCTTTGCGCCGCCTCCGGCGTGCCGACGTTGACCCGGCACGAGGTAGCGTAGCAGACAGAGTTACAGCAACCCCGTACACTGCCTGACGTGCGCATACTTGGGGTGATCCGGCTCAGCCGAGAGACTGACGAAAGCACCAGCCCGGAGCGGCAGCGAGACGCTGTAACCAAATGGGCTGAGCTACACGGCCACACCATCATCGGGTGGGCGGAAGACCTGGACGTGTCCGGGGCCCTGTCCCCGTGGGACCGTCCCGGGTTGGGGCCGTGGCTACGGGACCGGGCGGACGAGTTTGACGGCCTGGTTGCGTGGAAGGTTGACCGTCTGTCACGCCGGCTGTTGCACTTTGTGAGCCTGGTTGAGTGGGCGGACGGCCAGGGGAAGGCCGTGGCTTCCGCAACGGAACCGATCAACACGTCCGACCGGTTCGGCCGGATGATCGCAAGCATGCTCGCGATGTTCGCCGAGTTCGAGCGTGACGCTATCCGGGAGCGGATCACGGACGGACGGGTGAAGCTGCGGAAGGCGGGCCGCTGGGGCGGCGGCACCCCGCCCTACGGCTATATGCCGGTGCGGCAACCAGGGGACAAAGGCTGGAAGTTGGCCCCTGATCCCGTGTCGTCCAAGCACGTCCGGGAGATTGTGCGCCGCATCCTGGCTGGCAGCTCCATGAACGCTATCTGTATCGACTTCAACTCTCGCGGCATCCCCACCCCTTCAGATCATTACCGGCAGTCGGTTGGTAAACCGATGATGGGCTACAAGTGGAAAACCACTGCCCTGCTTCCGATCCTCAAGTCTCGCACTCTCCTCGGAGAAATGGAGAAGGACGGCAAACCGGTAACGGATGAGAAGGATCTGCCGGTGAAGCGTTCGGAACCTTTGGTGACGTACGCCGAATGGAAACAGGTGCAGGATGCGTTAGAGAAGCTGTCCAAGAAGAAGACTCGGACCGCCACGACTGCGCCACTGCTGCATATCGCTTTCTGTGAGTGCGGGTTGCCGCTGTATCGGGTTTACGCGAGTGGCGGTAAAGGCCCTATGCAGCACCAGTATTACCGGTGCAAGGGCAGAACGGGTGCGCCTCCAACGTGTTCCGTGAAAACCATCCGGGCGGACGCTTTGGAGGAGGCCGCTACCGAAACGTTCCTTCTCTTCGTTGGTGACCTTGAGGTGTTGGAGCGCCGGCTAATTCCTGGCGAGGATAACGCGGCGAAGCTTGAGCAGATAGAACGGCGGTTGCGGGAGCTTAGGGCTGACCGGGATGCCGGCCTGTTTGAAGGCGAAGACGCCGAGTATCAGGCTCGGTTCCTGGATTTGCGGCAGCGTAAGAAGGAATTGGAAGCTGTCCCGCCTGTCCCTGACCGCTGGGACATGGTGCCCACCGGGCGGACGTTCCGTGAGACGTGGGACGGCCTGGCGACGGTGGAGGAACGGCGGGCGTTCCTGCTGGCGTCCGGGCTGCGGGTGACGCTGCACGCTGCCCCGGTGCGTACGCCGTCCCTGCTGCCGGGTGCGCCAGCCCTTGAGGGTGGCCGCGTGTCCGTCGAGATCCCTCACGACCTACAGCAACGGGTTCTAGAGAGGGCCGCTAGAACGGCCTGAGAGCCGCTGAGAGCGGCTAACAGCCCCGGTCGGTAGGCCGGGGGCTTTCCCGTGCCCTGGCGCGGACGGTGGGGCCGGCCGGACGGCCTAGGTACGCTGCTCCCGTGACGCCCTCCGTCGCGGACAGAGGGGGGTGTTGGCCCCCCTTAGAATGTGTTTGCTGCGGTACCCCGGCGGGCCCCCTTGAGGGCCCCGTTTCTCTCTAATCGCGTTTAAACGGCTGTGGCTCAGCCGTGCCCATTTTCGGAAGTTATGGAAGGTAGGCAGACAGTGACCGGTGAGGTTATGGCGTTGCTAGTGCGGCTGGTCAAGGCACTTGAGGAAGCGAACCAGTTGCGCCGCATTCAAATGCGGGCTAACGGCACGCTGCCGAGTAACAGCGGCCGCTAGACCGACAGAAAGGCAGGCAGACAGACTGTGAATATCCCTACGTGCCCTCACGGCACGAAAGTGTTTGACCAGGGGGTTTATTGGTTGTGCCCTTCTGATCCCTACGATCCTACGAGGTGTAAGCCTGAGAAGGTATCGGCCAGCTTCCCGCGCCCTAGTGTCGTCCAGGGGCCGGCGGTTCAGGCGGCCACTACCCAACAACCCCGGAAGCCCGCCACGACCAGGGGGCCGAGGATGCGCGGCGATTGGCGTATCAGGTGGCGTCAAGCTTGCATGCTGGCTAAGCGTCCCAACGGCCGGGGTTTGACCATGACGGCGCTTAAAGCTGCTGTTGCTATCTCCGATTCGTTCGCGGATAAGCCGGTGCCTCCGCCGACCCGTGGCACATGGGTTTCTCAGGATGAGCTAGTGAGGCGTACCGGTCTGTACGACCGGAAAGAGTTTAAGAGCGGTTACCGGGAGCTGGTTGAGGCCGGGTTGTTGCGGGTGCTGACTGGCGACCAGGCGGAAGCGCACGTCAAGGAAGCGATGCGGGACAGCTACGACGCTGCCAAGCGTCCTCAGAACCGGACCGTTTACATCCCTCTGGTCTCTCCCGAGTAGGGGGGGTCGCTACCCCCCTGGAAGGGGGGGTGAGGGTAGGGGGGTGGTCACCCCTCCATATCTCTCTAAAGAGAGAGAAGGGCTCTGTTAGAGCCCTTAAAGCTATAAACCGTAGAGGGGCCTAACGGCCCCGTCTGTATAGCGAACTACGTTCGCAGCTTCGCTTTCGGGCTGACGCCCTCCGCTCGCTTTGCCGGGGTGGTTGTGAACCAATCAAGGGAACGGCAGAGCCGTAGCTCTGCCTACTACTACCAACCCTTTCCTAATCCAACCAAGGGAAGCTAGAGCAAGTTACCGCGGTGATCTTGAAAGGAGGAACTGTCAGCGGCGCCGCAGCGTCGTGACAAGCGCGTAGGTGATCGCGGTGACCAGGGCGACGACAAGGAGCTGCCCCACCGCGCCAAGCCCACTACCGCACAGGAGCAGTACGAGGAGGCCGGCCAGGACGCCGAGCAGGACCCGGTTGCCGGTGTAGTTGAGGCTCCACCGCGATTCGTGCTGCTGAGTCATGGCCGGCACTGTACCGCCGGACGTCAACACAGGCGCTCTCGGACAAAACTTCCCCGGAAGCCCTCCGCCAGGTGACCCACGCAGGCTTTTTCGAACGCGCATAACGCTTGTCTACACGGCCGGCTTCCCGGCCGTTTTCTATGCCCTTGACCTGCACAAACGACGGAACGCCCGTAACGACGCGCGTAACACGCGCATAACGCTTGAGAGGAGAGACGTTGAAGAAATGTGTCTGTGGTCGGGCCCTCGCCCGTACCCGTATGGGGAACGCAAAGGCTACGTGTGGTCGTGAGGGGTGCGACCGTAGGCGACGGGCGGACCGGCAGGCCGCCTACCGTGCCAGGAAAGCGGGGAAGGCTCCTAGCCGCACTGGGAAGCCGTCCGGGCCCGTGGTCGAGCAGCACCAGGGGGAGAGCACCCCGGCGCAAGTGCTGGATGCCCCTGTGGTGGCCCCGTGGGGCCAACATTTCGATGACCTACTAGAGCTTTGGGATTGGTCCCTGCATGCCGGACGTGACCCGTTCGGCCGGGATTACTTCCTTGTGTTGGGTGAGGCGTCGGACGCTGAGCCTCGCCGGTATCCGGCCCCGAATTGGTATCACCTGAGTTGGGCTGAGGCCATGGACGTTCACGCCAAGCGGACGGGGGGACCGCGTTGACCGTTTACACGCGGCGTTGCCGGCACTGTGACCGGCTGTTTGACCAGCCGTCCTATCGTCGGCACGGCCGTAGGGCCCTCTACTGCCGCACCCGGTGCCGTAATGACCAAGCGACCCTGTTACGCCGTCTGCGGCGTTCTGGGAGGGCGCCGGCTATCCCACGGGAACCCCGGAACGGTGACGCGGTTTGGAATGAACGCCTAGGCGAAACGGTCTATTACCCGGATGGCGTCACGGGGACGCCGGGGTATTCGGATCGTATGACCTGGGAGCTTGCTAGCTTCCTGGACGCCTTCCCCATGTTTGATGGCAACGGAGCGCCTATCAAAAACCAGGGGTGGTCCGTGGTTGACCTTCGCAAAGGTTGGCAGGATGACCGGGAGGACCGGGCACAGGACCGGGAGGTTAAGCGACTTGAGCTTGAACGGTTCCTGTCACTCTTCCCAGGCTGGACTGAGGATGAAGCACGGAAGTTCCTTTCTGGTGACTGAGTTATTGCCTGGGGAGTAGAGGGCAGTAGCCCTGATGTAATCCACGAACAGAGCAGGGGACACCTAACCGGGTGTCCCCTTTTCTGTATCCAAGTGAGGGGGAACCACATATGGACAAGCTTGTTGAGGCTTTCCGGGAGCTGGACGCTACGGACCTTGAGTTTATGGCGGACGAGTTTGGCCGACGCACGCACCGTTGCCTTGAGATTGGGCAGCCTGGCTGGGCTCGCTGCTACGCGCTGTTTGCCGTGGCGGCTATTGATGCCCTCGACGCCGCTAAGTGAGCCAAAGCCGCACCCGTTGGTGCGGCTGATTAGGGACCTTAAACGGGATACCCGGGTGCGCTGGACAAGCGCAGCCAAGCCAAACAACTGAATAGCTTTCTAACTCTTTAGCCGTCCCGATTGGGGCGGCTATTTCTGTTTGGAGGAACTTTGAAGAACATTCTTGCGATGCTGGCCACGGCGGAGAAGGAAAGCCGGGGGCTTAAGCCGGACGAGACTGCCCGCATTCTGCGGGGTGCTGGTGAGCAGCGAGGCGAGGTTGAGGCCCTGCTCAAGCTGGAAGCCTCGGACGTTGAGAAGCGGGACGGGTTGAAGGCTCTGTTTGACGACGCTGAGCAGCGCAGCAACCAGGACGAGGCACGGCGGGTGATCGCTGGTGCCCCGGCCATCCTGACCGGGAAGGCTAAGCCTGAGGTGCGCTACGGGCTGCCCCTGGATGAGGAGCGGTCGTTTGCCGATGTGGCCGGCGTCCAGGCCGCCACGGCTTCCGAGTTCGGCAACTACGTCCGGTCGGTTATGCGCGGCGAGGTGCGCGCACAGTCGGAGGGCACCGGCAACAAGGGCGGCTATCTGGTGCCGACGGAGTACGCGGCCGGCGTTCTGGACCTGGCCCGTAACAAGACTGCGGTTGCCCGTGCTGGGGCGTCCATTTACCCGATGAGCAGTAACACGCTCAAGGTGACCAAGGTTGTCGGTGACGCCGTTCCGGCGTGGCGCAACGAGGCTGCCGTTATCGGTGAGTCCGACATGACCTTTGGTGAGGTCACTTTCACGGCCCGGTCTCTGGCTGTGCTGGTGAAGGCGTCTCTTGAGGTTGTGGAGGATGCCCCGAATTTCGGTGACATCCTTACTAAGGCTTTGGCTGAGCAGTTCGGTATTGCTCTCGATCAGGCTGCCCTTTACGGTTCGGGTGTTGCCCCGACCCCTCAGGGCGTTTACACCGCCTCGGGTGTCACCTCGACTGAGGCAGCCACCAACGGTGCCGCCCCGACGTGGGACATGCTTATTGATGGTGTGGCCCGGCTTGAGGCCAAGAACTACACGCCGTCCGGCATCATCGTTGCTCCGCGCACTGAGGCGGGCCTTGCTAAGCAGCGTGAAAACGGCACCACGGGCCCCTATCTGGTGGCCCCGGAGTACGTGTCTCGGGTTGCCCGCTACTCGACTAACGGTGTGAAGACCAACCAGACGCAGGGCACGGCCGCTAACAAGGCGTCTGACGCCTTCATTGCGGATTGGTCGCAGGGTGTGGGTATCGGCATGCGTACCGATTTCCGCATTCTGCCGATGCGTGAGGCGTTCCTCGCCAACGGTCAGATTGGTTTCGTGGGCTGGCTGCGTGCCGACGTTCAGACCCTCCGCCCGGAGGCTATCGAGGTCATTAAGGGCCTTCTCTGATCTAACGGACTAGGGCCGGGGCTTTCCGCCCCGGCCCTTTCTTTCTCTTTGGGGGGAGGTTTTTGATGGCTTGGTTTCGACGCGAAAAGCGTTCTGAGCAAACCGTGACGCTCGCGGAAATGGGCAGCATGAACGGGAACACGCATGCCGGGGTTTCTGTTACTGACGATTCAGCCCTGCGGCTGAATGTGCTTTACAGTTGCGTTGATTTGATCGCCTCGGGTATCGCTAGTCTTCCGGTTGACGTTTACCGGGATGTTGACGGCCGGAAGGTGTCGGCAACGCTGCCGACGTGGGTGAAGAGCCCTAACCCGTACATGACGCCGTTTACGTTCTGGCACCAAGTGGTTAGTTCGCTGCTGCTGGACGGCAACGCCTTCATTTTTGCGGGACGCAACGACCGGGGCGGGATTGCTGCACTGGTGCCGATTGATCCGCATAGGGTTACGGTCGATTGGGCGACGGACGGCACCGATGTTGTGTACCGGGTTGACGGCAAGCCGATTGCCGGGGATTCGATCATTCATATTCCGGCGTTCACCCGCCCTGGTGATCTACGGGGGCTTTCACCAGTAGAGCAGGCGCGGCAGTCCATTGGGCTCGGCTTGGTCGCTGAGGAATTCGGGGCCCGGTTCTTCGGCCAGGGCACCACGCTTTCCGGCGTTGTCGAGCACCCCGGTAACCCTAAGCCGGGGGAAGTTGCCGTGATGGCTCAGATGATGAAGAAGTCTCGCGCGGGCACCAAGAACAGCCACAGCGTCGGCATCCTTACCGGCGGGGCGACATGGAAGAGCATTTCGGTTACCCCGGAGCAAGCACAGTTCTTGGAGACGCGCCGTTTCCAGAATTTGCAGATCGCGCAACTGTACCGGGTGCCTCCGCACATGGTTGATCCGACCGTACAGAGTTCGTGGGGTTCCGGGGTTGAGGAGCAAAACAAGTTCTTCGTTGACTACACCCTGTTGCCGTGGATCATTCGGCTTGAGCAAGCCTTTTCAGGCTTGCTGCCTAGTCGCCAGTATGTGCGGTTCAACGTTGACGCCCGGTTGCGGGCTAAGACGACCGAGCGTTATTCGGCTTACCGGACGGCCATCACGTCCGGCTTTATGAGCCGCGACGAGGTTAGGGCCCTTGAGGATTTGGAGCCCATCCCGGGCGGCCAGGGTGCCGCATTCATTGAACCCACGGGGAAGGGGGGTAGTGGTGCTGGAAATCCGATCGACGGTGCAGCCGCTGGCGGTTAACGCTGGCACAATCAGCGGGTACGCCGCTGTCTGGCTGAAACCGTCTGTTGACTTGGGCGGTTTCGTTGAGCAGATCGCCCCGGGTGCGTTCACTGACTCTCTGCGGACAAGTGACGTTCGGGGCCTACTCAACCATGACCCTAACCAAATCTTGGGCCGACAGGGTGCCGGCACCCTGCGGCTTACCGAGGACGCTACGGGGCTGCGTTACGAGATTGACCTACCGGATAGCCCGCTAGGGCAGACGGTGGCCCGTGCCGTTGAGCGCGGGGACCTGGTGCACTCGTCGTTTCAGTTCCGCAGCGTCCGCGAGGATTGGGGAAGCCTGCCGGACGGTACGCCGCTGCGCACTATCCGGCGCGCTGTAATCCTCGACGTGTCCCCAGTGGCGTTCCCCGCCTACCCGGATACGTACGGGCTGACCGTTGCCGCTCAGGCCACGGGGTGACCGGTGGGTGAGGGTTGGCCCGATTGGGTGCGGCAACACAGCACCATCAAGGATGGGTGCGTGATCTGGGATGGCCGGAAGCGCAGTAGCGGAAGGTGTTACCACACCCTTCCGGATGGAAGCGTGGTCAACGTGAAGATGCTGCTGTTGGCTGAGCCTGATGAGGCGGATTTCATCAGCGTATTCGGCACCTCCTGTGGCTCGTATTCCTGCCTGCTGCCGGAACACCAACGCTGGACGTTTAGGGGCCGCTTTCAGGGCCGTTAAACGGCCCTAGAATGACCGCAGACGTGAGAAACGGCCGGGGTGGTATCTCTACCTACCCCGGCCGTCCGTTTCGCTTTGTGGCGTTCCTAGGGCAGCCTATCCGGCAGCGTCGCTGCCGGTTTCGAACGTGGCGAACAGGATTCCGTCAGGGTGGAGCACAACCTCAGTGCAGACAGCCTCCGGGGGGAGCTGGGCGACCAGTTCCGCCACGCGGGCGGCGCTAACCGGCGGGTTGATGTAGCTGACCCATACCCCGGGGGAATCCTCAACGATCCTCAAGGCGGGTGATCCCTTCCTGTGCTGTGCAACTCCCGCGCTACCGGCGGCGGCTGGCCTTCTTGACCACTAGCCAGACCAGGCCGCCGATGAGCACGGCTGACGACACGAAGCAACACAGGATGGCGATGTGCCACGGCTTGAGAGCACCCATGGCGCGGAACCGTACTAGGCGGCCCCGCTGAGCACTACCCTCAAACGGCGGTCAGAGATGCCCAAACGTCGGGCTACCTCGACGCGTTCGATCCCGGGATGTTCCCGGAACATCGCGGCGGCTAGCCGGGCAGTCTCATGGGCGGGGCGACGCTTCCGAACGGGGGTCACAGGTTCCGGCACTACGGGGCCGGCAGGGGCGTCCGTGGGCCTCTCCGGGGCCGCCACGGGGGCGACGGTAGGGGTAGCTTCCTCCGGGCCCTCTAGGGCCGTTTCCTGTTGCTGCGCAACGGGTTCCGGAACAACGGCGGCAGGCTTTCCGGACAGCACCAGCTTGGAAAGCCCCATGAACGCGAGCGCCGGAACGGCGGACAGGAGCCACCCGGAAGGGCCCGGTTTAGCCACGGCTAGCTGAGCAGACAGGCTCAACGCCACGGCGCACAGGAGCAGGAACATCGGGTAGGTGGTGCTGCCGCCGGAACGTCGGCGCTGCCGGATGGTCAACAGGGCCCCAATGGGCACCAACTCACTGATGACCGCGTTCGCCCACCCGAACCATCCCGGGGTTCCGGTCGGGCTGTTGCCCATGGTCCAGTCGTGGACGTGGGTGAAGCTGGCGGCACCAGCCGCCCCGCCAACGGTGAGCAGGATCAGCACCAGGGCGGCGCGCTCTACGCGCTCACTGCGGCTCATCGGTCACCGGCCAGAGCCTCAGAGCGGCACGGGATGCACCGGCCAGCAGGCTGCCCGATGTGTCCGGGACGCTGGCAGCGGTCACCACCGGGAGGGGGCGGCAGGGCCGCGCCCCGACGTTCCGGGTAGCCGTACGGGGGTCGCTGCGGGTTGGGGTTGGGGTTCTTGGTTTTGCTGCTGGGGAGGAATCTCCGGAGCGCGTCAGCGCGACCCTTCAACTTCCTAGATTGATCTTCACCCCTTTGGGTGACAGCCAGGGTGTCACCTTCAAAAGTGCCGTTCTGCCGGGGTGCACCCCCAGGGTCTTTGCGTAGTCGGTTAAGGTGTGTCTGACCTGGGCATACGCGGTGTCGTGGCCTGATTGGAGGGTGACGCGGGACGGGTGCGGCCCCGCCGGTGATCATGGAGTTGCTGAGACAACATGACACCGACAAGGACCACACCCGCGCATGTCATCATCGCTGATCGACGTGATCCGTCAGCACGCCCCCGCCTCGACCGACACCACGGCTGCCGGCCGTGAGTCGGATGGCCTGCTGGTGGCCCTGACACGAGTTCCTGACCCGCGTGACCCGCGAGGGATCCGGTACCCCTTGGCGAGCGTGCTCGCGGTCGCGGTGTGCGCGGTCATGGCCGGAGCCAGCACGTTCGCCGCGATCGCCGACTGGGTCGATGATCTCGATGCGCCGGCGTGGGGCCGGCTCGGGTTCACCGGTCGGGTGCCGGTCTTGACCACGGTGTGGCGGTTGCTGGTCCGCGTCGACGCCGAGACGTTGACAGCGGTGCTGGCCGACTGGCTGTGCTCCCGGCTGTCGGCGCCGCCGCCGGTGCGGCGGGTCATCGCCGTTGACGGCAAGGTGGTGCGGGGCGCTGTCCTGCCCGAGGGACGGGTCCATCTGCTGTCGGCCTACGACACCTCGACCGGTGTGGTCCTGGCGCAGGTCCAGGTAGCGGCGAAGTCGAACGAGATTCCGGCGTTCGCTCCGCTGCTGGAGCAGGTCGCGGCCCGGCTGGGCGGCCTGGCGGGTGTGGTGATCGTCGCGGACGCGCTGCACGCGCAGGTCGCTCACGCCCGAGCCGTCGCCGCTGCCGGCGGGCACCTGTACGTGTCGGTCAAGGCCAACCAGCCGACCTTGTTCGCCCAGCTCAAGCAACTGCCCTGGGCGCAGGTGCCGGTCGGGGACCAACACCGCGACACCGGACACGGCCGCCGCGAGACCCGTACCGTCAAGGCGTTGACCGTCCAGACTCCCGGTGGCATCGGCTTCCCCCACGCCCAACAGGCCGTCCGGATCACCCGCTCCCGCACTGTGGCCGGCAAGCGCACACGAGAGACCGTCTATCTGGTGGCGTCACTGCCCGCCGCCCACGCCCAACCCGCCGACCTGCAGGAATGGGCCCGCCTGGAATGGCATATCGAGAACCGGCTGCACTGGGTCCGCGATGTGACCTTCCACGAGGACGCCCACCGGGCCCGTACCGGCAACGGACCCGCCGTCGCAGCGGTCCTGCGCAACACCGCCATCGGATTCCACCGCAGCAACGGCGAGACCAACATCGCCAGAGCCACCCGACGCGCCAACCGCCGCCCCCACGACCTCATCACCACCGTGACCAGCAGCTACCCAACTACGCAATGACCCTGGGTGCACCCCCCGGGTTGTCGCCCCCGACAGGGGCCGGGGTGGTCTGTCCGGTCACCAGGCGGTAAACCCGGGTGGCGATACCCGCGACCTTGGACACGACCAGGCGGCCAAGCTGAACCAGCTTGGCGAGGCACCGTTGCACGGTCCGCTCCGAGCAACCCGCGTACTCAGCGATCGTGGCCACGGACGGCCACGCCTGACCCTCCCGGTTGGCATGCGCCGCAATGGCGATAGCCACAGCACGTTCGTTCTTCCCGAGATCCTTGGTGGCCAGCATCGCGGCCTTGACAGCGGCACTCATCGGGCCACCGCCGAGAGCACGGCACGCACGTCGGCGGGGGTGAGGGTGTCCCGGCGGGCCCACGACGCGAGCAGGGCGGCAGCCTCAGCGCGGTTACGGGGACGGAACGGGGCCAACGCGGCCACGGCGAGCGCGGCGGCAGGGGTTAGGGTTTGCATGTCGGGGGACCTCCCGGCCGGCCCCGGTGGTGTTCCAGCACCAGCCGGGGCGTTCTATGCAGGTCTGTAAACCTGCCTGTCGCGAGGTCTCGCGGTGGGAGCGGCAGCGCCGGCTGCCCGGCGACTTCTGGTCGGGCTGGCTCGCGGTGGTCCTCGGGGTGCCGGGTGAGATCCTCGCCGAGGCCGCAGCGCACAGCCGCCGACTGGGCGTGGTACCGCCGGCGGTCGATCTGGCCGGTTCCCGCTCGCGGCTGGCGCTGCTCACCCTCGCTCACCGCTGGGCGGCCGACCCGTCCGGCGCGTCGCTGGGCGGCCCGCTCGCCGACCGCACCCTGGCCGCGCCGGGCGGTACCGCACCCGTTCCCGACCGACCGGCAACCGGACCGGCCAGCGCCAGACCAAGGGCGACCGGATCGGCCACCGCCGAACCAGAGGCGACCGGACCGGCCACCACCGAACCAGAGGCGACCGGACCGGCCACCGCCGAACCAAGGGCAACCGGACCCGGGACAGCCGGGCCGCGCGGGACACCAGCGCGGCCGGCGTCCGCGGCTGCCCCGGACGCCGCCGACCTGGCGGAGCTGCGGCGCTGGGACGACCTGCTGGGTGGGGCCGACCTGGCCGGGCAGGGCATCCGCCGGCTACGCCGGGCGGCCCGGGAGTTCGCGGTCGCCGGGCCGGTCGGCCGCCGCCGGCTGCTGCCGGTGCTGGCCGAGTCGGCGCAGCTCGCCGGCTGGCTCGCCGCCGACGCCCGGGACCTGGCCGGGGCCCTGGACGCCTACCGGCTGGCGCTGCGCGCGGCGGTGGCCGCCGCCGACCCGGGGTTCGCCGGGCACGTGCTCGGGTCGGCCAGCCACCTGCTGGCCGGCATCGGGGATCCGCTGGGGGCGCTGACGCTGGCCCGGATCGGGTACGCCGGCAGCCGCGACGCGGCCTCGCCCGGTCTGCGGGCGCTGCTGCTGCACCGGGTGGCGCTCGCCGCCGCGCTCGCTGGGCGGACGCGGACGGCCCGGCAGGCCCTCGACGCCGCCGAGCGGACCGGTGGGCCCGGACCGGGCCGGGAACCGCCCTGGCTGTACTGGCTCGACGAGGTCGAACTGTCCGCGATGACCGGCCGTACCCTGGTCGCGCTGGGCCGCGCCGGGCCCGCCGTGCCGCTGCTGGCGCCGGTCGCGAACGGGCGGGGTGGGCCGCGCCGGACGGCGGTCTACGGCGGCTGGCTGGCCCGGGCACACCTGCAGCTCGGCGAGGTGGCGGGGGCCTGCGCGGTGGCCGGCGAGGCGCTGCTCGACGCCGTCCGGTCCGGCTCGCCCCGGGCGGTCGGCCAGCTCACCGAGGTACGCCGCCGACTGGCCGCGCACCGAGACGAGCCGGCGGCCCGGCGGTACACCGGCCTGCTCGCCGCGGCCCGCCCGTACCTGCCGGTCGTCGCGGCGGGCGGGTACGGCGCGGCCGGATCCCGGCGGCCCCGGTCGAAACCGCGCCATGGCGGCACGACGCGACCGGCGGGAACCGGCTAGCGTTCTCGCGTGACCCACGCTGCTCCCGTATCCCCCGTCGACCGCGCCGGCCTGCGTCAGCGGATCGACAAGGCCCTCACCGAGTTCCTCGCCGGCCAGCGCGGCTGGCTGGCCGCCGTCGATGACGGCCTGGTGCCGGTCGCCGAGGCGATCGAGGCGTTCGTGTTGGGGGGTGGGAAGCGGTTGCGCCCGGCGTTCGCGTACTGGGGTTACCGGGGCGCCGGCGGGGTCGACTCCGACCAGGTGGTGGCGGCCCTCGCCGCGCTGGAGTTCGTCCAGGCCAGTGCCCTGATGCACGACGACCTGATGGACCGCTCGGACACCCGGCGCGGCGAGCCGGCGGTGCACCGGCGCTTCGCGGCCCGGCACCGTGCGGCCGGCTGGGGTGGCGACCCGGACAGCTTCGGCGACGCGGCGGCGATCCTCCTCGGCGACCTCTGCCTGGTCTGGTCGGACGAGCTGCTGCACTCCGCCGGCCTCGACCCGCGCGCGGTGGCCCGGGCCCGCCCGGTCTTCGACGAGATGCGCACCGAGGTGACCGTCGGGCAGTACCTCGACGTGCTGACCCAGGTCACCGGGGACACCTCCCGGGAGCGGGCCGGCAAGGTGGCCCGCTACAAGTCGGCGAAGTACACGGTCGAGCGGCCACTGCTGCTGGGCGCCGCGCTGGCCGGCGCCCCGCCGGAGGTGCACGCGGCGTACTCGGCCTACGGGCTGCCGCTGGGCGAGGCGTTCCAGCTCCGCGACGACGTGCTGGGCGTCTTCGGGGACCCGGAGCGCACCGGCAAGCCGGCCGGCGACGACCTGCGCGAGGGCAAGCGGACGTACCTGGTCGCGACCGCCCTGGAGGAGGTCGACGACGCCGGCCGTGAGCTGCTGCTCGGCGGGCTCGGCGATCCGGAGCTGGACACCGCCGGGGTGATCCGGCTGCGTGAGCTGATCACGGCCAGTGGGGCGTTGGAGCGTACCGAACGGCGGATCGCGGCGTTGACCGAGAGCGCGCTCGCCGCCCTCGCCGCGGTCGAACTGGACACCGAGGCCCGCCAGGCCCTGGTCGACCTGGCCATCGCCGCCACTCGCCGCACCGACTGACCGTCACTCCCCCACCAACCCCACGCCGCCCCCACCCCGCCCGCCCGCCGGAGGCGCGGTTGATCATGAAGTTGTTTGCACCGCTCATCGGCGTGTCATGACAACAACTTCATGATCAACGGCAGGGCGGGGCGGGTAACGGGTGGGGTTTAGAAGCCGAGGGCTTGGGCGCGGCGTTTGACCTCGCGGGCCTGGTCGCCGGCGAGGGCGACGGCCGGGGTGCCGGGGAGGGTGGGATCCTCCTCGTAGAGCCAGCGCAGCGCCTCTTCGTCGTCGTACCCGGAGTCGGCGAGGAGGTTCAGCACGCCGGGCAGGTGCTTGAGCACGGTGCGGTTGGCCACCAGGTCGGCCGGGACGCGGCGGACGCCGTCACGGCGTACCGCGATCAACTCCCGGTCCCGGATCATCTGGTGCACCTTGCTGATCGACAGGTCGAGGCGCTCGGCCACGTCCGGCAGGGTCAGCCAGCCGGCCGGGTCGGCCGGTCCGGGCAGGTCGGCGCCGGTGGCGGCCGCGTCGGCGGGTACGGAATCGGTCACCCGACCACCCTGCCACGCGCCTGGCCGGCCCTGGCACCGGCACCCCCGCCGGGCGCTTTCGGACCTGGCGGCGCCGGTCCACACCGCGTGACGGGAGGGAGGTCGGACCCCGGCTGTAGCATCCTGTTCAACCTTCACCCCTCCGACACATAGACTGCCTGCCGATGGACACACAGGTCGCCGACACGTTGCTGGGCTCGCTGATCGACGGGCGCTACCGCATTCGCGGTCGCGTGGCTCGTGGCGGCATGGCGACCGTGTACACCGCCACCGACGAGCGCCTGGAGCGCACCGTGGCGGTCAAGATCATTCATCCGACCCAGGCACCCGAGGCCCAGTCCCGGATGGCCGGCTTCGTCGAGCGGTTCACCGACGAGGCGAAGACCATCGCCCGGCTGACCCACCCCAACGTGGTGGCGGTCTACGACCAGGGCACCCATGGTGGCCTTCCCTACCTGGTGATGGAGTACGTCCGGGGCCGCACCCTGCGCGACGTCCTCGCCGAGCGGCGCCGGCTCAACCCGGACGAGGCCCTCGCGATCGCCGAGCAGATGCTCGCCGCGGTCGCCGCCGCCCACCGGGCCGGCCTGGTGCACCGCGACGTCAAACCGGAGAACGTGCTGGTCGCCGAGGCACCCTCCGGCGGCACCTTCAACCTGGTGGACAGCGTGGTCAAGGTGGCCGACTTCGGGCTGGCCCGCGCGGTCGAGGCGAGCGCCGAGGAGGAGAACGGCAACCAGCTGATGGCCACGGTGGCGTACGTGGCCCCGGAGCTGGTCACCGAGGGCCGGGCGGATCCGCGCACCGACGTCTACTCCGCCGGCATCGTGCTGTTCGAGATGCTCACCGGCCGGGTGCCGTACGACGGCGACCGCCCGGTGGACGTCGCGTGGCAGCATGTCGACCGGGACGTGCCCGCCCCGTCGACCCTGGTGCCGAGCGTGCCGAAGATCCTCGACGACCTGGTCGGCCGGACCACCCGGCGGGACCCGGACGCCCGGCCCGCCGACGCCGGTGCGCTGCTGGCCGAGGTACAGGTGGCCCGGGACAATCTGGGCAACCCCAACTCGCACACCACGGTGCTGCCCAAGGTGGCCGACGCGCTCGCCCCGGTGGCCCAGCCCACCATGGTGGTGGCGGCGGTCCGCCCCGCCGAACGCCCCGCCTGGGCCCGGCTGCCCGAGGGCGGCGGGCAGCGCTCGCACCGCCGCCCGGCCGCCCCCGCAGGCGAGCTGGTCGGCGGGCTGGCCGAGCTGCGTACCCGGCTGATGGGCACGCCGCGCGGCCGGCTGGCGGTGGCCGCGGCGGTCGTGGTGCTCGGCCTGGTCGCCGCGGTCGGCGGCTGGTGGTTCGGAGTGGGCCGCTACACGGTCGCCCCGCAACTGGTGAGCCTGACCCAGGCCGACGCGGAGGCGCAGGCCGCCCGCGGTGGCTTCACCCTGAAGTACGCCGAGCGTCGCTACGACGAGAAGGTGCCGAAGGACAGCGTGCTGGGGCAGGATCCGGCCGCCGCGGCCCGGATCCTCAAGGGCGGCACCATCACGTTGACCCTGTCGCTCGGTCCGGAGCAGCTGCCGGTGCCCGACGTGGTGGGCAAGGAGTTCGAGCTGGCGCAGGCCGAGCTGACCGACGCCAAGCTGGTGGTGGCCAAGGGCCCCGACAAGTACGACGACGAGCTGCCCGCCGGGGTGGTGCTGGCCACCAACCCGAAGGTGGGCACGGTGGTCAAGCCGGGCACAAAGGTGACGGTGACGCTGAGCAAGGGCCGGGCCCCGATCTCCGTACCGAACCTGGTGGGCAAGAACATCAACGACGCCCGGAACATCCTCGCCCAGCTCGGACTGACCCCGGTGGAGTCGTACAAGGACTCGGACAAGCCGAAGGACGAGGTCCTCGGGCAGAGCCCGGCCGACGGCACCGGCGTGGAGAAGGGCGCCCAGGTCAAGCTGGAGCTGAGCAAGGGGCCACCGGAGGTGCCCGTGCCCCGGGTGATCGACATGCCCTGCGAGCAGGCCAAGCAGACGCTGGAGGGCCAGGGGTTCCCGACCACGATGCAGCTCAACCCGAACGGGGTGGTCCGCTTCCAGAACCCGGGCGAAGGCACGCCGGCGGCCCCGGGCACCCCGGTCACGGTGACGTGCTTTTGAGCGCGAGGAGTGAGCCGGTCTTGCGAGCCCCGCAGTCGCGAACGAAAGCTGGACCGGTGAGCGCGCGGCGGCGGATCGGCTCGCACACCCCCACCTCGGGCGGCCTGGCGAAGGCGGCGCTGCCGTACGTCGACGCGGCGGCCTCCGAGGTGGTGCAGGTCTACGTCTCGAACTCCCGCGGCTGGGCCCTGCCGTCTGGCGACCCGAAGCAGGACGCGCTGTTCCGGGACGGCTGCCGCGAGCGGGGGGTGCCGGTGTTCATCCACGCCTCGCTGCTGGTGAACCTCGGCTCCCCCACGCCGGCCACGGTTGACCGGTCGACGCAGACCCTGGCGCACGCGCTGCGCCGGGGCCGGGCGATCGGCGCCGAGGGCGTGGTGTTCCACGCCGGCAGCGCCGTCGACGCGGGGCACGCCGAAACGGCGATGCGGCAGGTACGCGAGGCCCTGTTGCCGCTGCTGGACGAGGCGGCGGCGGTCGACGGGCCGATGCTGCTGGTCGAACCGAGCGCCGGGGGCGGCCGGTCGCTGGCCTCCCGGGTGGAGCACCTGGGCCCGTACCTGGACGCGGTGGACCGCCACCCGATGATGGGCGTCTGCTTCGACACCTGCCACGCCTGGGCCGCCGGCCACGACCTGGCGACCGAGGGCGGGATGACCACCACGCTGGACATCCTGGTCGCCACCGTCGGCGTGGACCGGTTGAAGCTGGTGCACGCGAACGACTCGAAGGACCTGTGCGGCTCGACCCGGGACCGGCACGAGAACATCGGCAAGGGCACCATCGGCGAGCCGGCGTTCGCCGAGCTGATGCGGCATCCGGCCACCGCAGGCATCCCGGTCCTGGTGGAAACCCCGACGGAGCAACACATCGGCCACGCCGCCGACATCGCCACCCTAAACCGCCTCCACCCCTAACACCCCCCGCCCCGGCCCGCGTTGACCAAGGAGTTCGCGTCGTCCGAAGCGCGGAATCCGACGCAAGCTCCCTGATCAACGAAGCCCTGCGGCGGTCAGGCGCGGAGGACGCGGGTGAGGGCCTCGGCGGCGCGGTCGACGGCGGCGTCCGAGACGTCCAGGTGGGTGACCAGGCGGGCGGTACGCGGGCCGAGCACCGAGATCAGCACGCCCTCCGCCCGGGCGGCTGCGGCGAGGGCCTTCGCGTCGAGCGGGTGCTTGGTCAGGTCGAGCGGGACGATGTTGGTCCGCACCGGCGTGGCGAGCACCCCGAACGGGGCGACGGCCTCGGCCAGCCGGGCGGCCTTGGCGTGATCCTCGGCGAGGCGCTCGACGTGGTGGGCGAGGGCGTACCGGCCGGCGGCGGCGACGACGCCGACCTGCCGCATGCCGCCGCCCATCCGCTTGCGGATCCACCGGGCCCGTTCGATCTTCTCGGCGCTGCCGATCACCAGGGAGCCGACCGGCGCGCCAAGGCCCTTGGAGAAGCAGACGGACAGGGTGTCGAAGAGCGTCCCGTACTCGGTCAGCGGCACGCCGTCGGCGACGTGCGCGTGCCAGATCCGGGCGCCGTCGCAGTGCAGGGCGAGCCCGTGCTCGTCGGCGACCCGGCGCAGCTCACGCAGGGCCGCGAGGGGGATCACCCCGCCGCCGCCCCGGTTGTGGGTCTGCTCCACGGCGATCGCCCGGGTCGGCACCGCGAAGTAGCCGTCAGGCCGGATCATCCCGGCCACCACGTCCGGGTCGAGCTCCGCGCCGACCGCCGGCCAGGTCCGCGACGAGATCCCCCCGTACGCGGCCGCCGCGCCGATCTCGTACGTGACGACGTGCGCGTCGGCGTCGCAGAGCAGTTCCTCGCCGGGTGGCACGACGAGCTGGAGGGCGATCTGGTTGGCCATCGAGCCGCTCGGGGCGAACAGTGCGGCCTCGTGCCCGAAGCGGGCGGCCACCTCGGCCTCCAACGCGGCGACGGTCGGGTCCTCGCCGTACACGTCGTCGCCGACCTCGGCGGTGGCCATCGCCTCCCGCATCCCGGCGGTGGGCCGGGTCACCGTGTCGGAACGCAGATCGATCAGGTTGTCAACCACGGTATTCCTTTCGGCTGCCGACTGCGGGGCTCGCAAGCTCACTCCTCGCGTCAGCCACGGAGCATCTCCGCCACCAGGAAGGCCAGCTCCAGCGACTGCTGGGTGTTCAGTCGCGGGTCGCAGGCGGTCTCGTACCGGTCGGGCAGGTCGAGGTCCTCGATGCCCTGGGCGCCGCCGAGGCACTCGGTGACGTCCTCGCCGGTCAGCTCGACGTGCAGGCCGCCCGGGTGGGTCTCCAGGCCGCGATGCACCTCGAAGTAGCCGAGCACCTCGTCGACGATCCGGTCGAAGTGCCGGGTCTTGTAGCCGTTCGAGGACTCGTGGGTGTTGCCGTGCATCGGGTCGCACTGCCAGACCACCTTGGCACCGGCGGCGGTGACCTTGGCCACGATCGGGGGCAGGGTGTCCCGGACCCGGTGGTTGCCCATCCGGCTGATCAGGGTGAGCCGGCCGGGGATGTTGTCCGGGTTGAGCTTCTCGCAGAGCTCGATGGCCTCGTCGGGGGTGGTGGTCGGGCCGAGCTTCACGCCGATCGGGTTGGCGATCCGGGAGATGAAGTCGATGTGCGCCCCGTCGATCTGCCGGGTCCGCTCGCCGATCCAGAGGAAATGCCCGGAGAGGCCGTACGCCCGGTTGCCGGAGATCCGGGTGAGCGCCCGGTCGTACTCCAGCGCGAGGGCCTCGTGGGAGCAGTAGAGAGTGACCGTACGCAGCGCCTCGTCCGCGGTCATCCCGCAGGCGCGGATGAAGGCGATGGCCCGGTCGATCTCCCGGGCGATCGCCTCGTAGCGCTCGCCGGCCGGCGACTGCTTGACGAAGTCCTTGTTCCAGTCGTGCACCGCGTGCAGGTCGGCCAGCCCGCCGGCCAGGTACGCCCGGAGCATGTTCATCGCGGCGGCCGAGTTGGCGTACGCCCGGATCATGCGCTGCGGGTCGGCGACCCGGGCCTCCGGCGTGGCCTCCAGTGAGTTGATCATGTCGCCGCGGTAGGCCGGGAGGCCGCGCGCGTCGGTCGGCAGCGACCGGGGCTTGGTGTACTGGCCGGCGACCCGGGCGACCTTGACCACCGGCAGCGACGCGCCGTACGTCAGCACGATCGCCATCTGGAGCAGGGTGCGGGCGTTGGCCAGCAGGTGACTCTCGGTGTTGTCCGCGAAGGTCTCCGCGCAGTCGCCGCCCTGGAGCAGGAACGCCTTGCCCTCGCAGACCAGCGCGAGCCGCTGCCGGAGCTGGTCGACCTCGTACGGCGCGACCACGGAGGGCACCGTGTCGAGCACCTTGCACACCTCGGCGACCCCCGCCGGGTCCGGCCAGGGCGGCGTCTGCGCGCGGGGAAGCTCCCGCCAACGGTCCAGGCCGAGGGCCGCGTCCTCGGCGGAGTCGGCGGTCGGACGACTGGTCCGCAGTTGTGGGCTGCCCACCGCGGGGTGACTCAACTGATGCCACTCATGGCGCATGGGAGAAAGCGTACGGCGACGGTGGTCGCGGCCCGCCGCCGAGGGGGATGGTTCCGGTGGTTGGGAGATCACCGCCACAGTCCCGGCCGGTCGCAGGCCAGCCCCCGGTCAGGGGGTGGTGGAGGGCTCGGGGGTGTGGCCGCCCGGCGCCTCGGCCGAGATGCACCAGTCGGCGCCGCTGCGGGTGACCGTGAACAGCAGCGGCCGGGTGGCCTTCCGGGACGCGACGGCGACGGTGATCGAGGCGCTGACCTCCTGGCCGTTCGGGCCGGACCGGACATCGGTGATGGTGGCCTGCGGGACGGTGAAGTGGTCGGCGAAGTCGCCGTTGGGGCCGGTGGCGGCGACGTCGAAGGCGTCCTGCGTGGGCGCGCAGAGCTGGCTGCGGCCGGCGTCGACGTCCTTGGCGGCCATCGCGTCGAGGTACGCCTGCACGCGCTCGCGACTCTTGGCCGCCGCCTCGTCGGCCGGCGCCCGCTGCGTCCCGCTGGGCGAGGCGTCCCCGGTGTCGTCACCGATCCCGATGCCACAGCCGGTCAGGGCGGCCGGCAGGAGCACGAGCAGGGCGGCGCCGGCCACCAGCCTCGGTTGCGTCAGGCCCATCGGTCCCTCCCGTCAGCGTGGGCGTCGAGACACGCCGAGCGGCGAGTCTGTCACATCGACCCGGTGCCCGGACCACCGCGGGTGGTCCGGGCCCGCCCATCCTCGCTCCGACCGACCCGGCGGTCCGGGCCGGCGGGCGTGCGGCACGGCGGGCGGGGAGGGGCCGGTACGGCCCCTCCCCGCCGTGTGGGTGGTGCGTCGGCCCTTCGGCTCAGCCGAGACCGCCCTTGATGGCGCCGATCAGCTCGCCGTTGCTGGTGTCACCGGAGAGCTCCCAGAAGAACGCGCCACCGAGGCCCTGGTTCTTCACGTACGTCATCTTTCCGCCGATGGTGGACGGGGTGTCGTAACTCCACCAGTTGCTGCCGCACTTGGCGTACGCCGTGCCGCCGACGGTGCCGGTCGCCGGGCAGCTGTTCTTGAGCACCTTGTAGTCCTCGATGCCCTGCTCGTAGGTGCCGGGCGCGGGGCCGGTGGCGGTGCCACCCGCGGCGGACTGGGTGACCCCGGTCCAGCCGCGGCCGTAGAAGCCGACGCCGAGCAGCAGCTTGTCCGCCGGGACGCCCTTGCCCTTGAGCTTCTGGATCGCCGCGTCGGCCCAGAAGCCCTGCTGCGGGATACCGGTGTACGAGGTGAGCGGCGAGTGCGGCGCGGTCGGGCCCTGGGCCGCCCAGGCGCCGAAGTAGTCGTACGTCATCGACATGATCCAGTTGAGAGAGGGCGCCGCACCGGCGTAGTCGGCTGCGTCGATCTTGCCGCCGTTGCTGCCGTCCGCGGTGATCGCCGCGGTGACCAGGAAGCTGGAGCCGAACTTGCTCCGCAGCGCGCTGATCACGCTCTTGAAGGCGTTCGGGCCGCTGCTGTCGCACTGCAGGCCGCAGGCGTTCGGGTACTCCCAGTCGATGTCGATGCCGTCGAAGACGTCCGCCCAGCGCGGGTCCTTGATCAGGGCGTAGCAGGAGTCGGCGAACGCGGCCGGGTTCTGCGCGGCCTGGGTGAAGCCGGCCGACCAGGTCCAGCCACCGAACGACCAGATCACCTTCAGGTTGGGGTACATCCTCTTGAGCTTGCGGAGCTGGTTGAAGTTGCCGCGCAGCGGCTGGTCCCAGGTGTCCGCGACGCCGTCCACGCTGTCCGCCGCGGTGTACGCCTTGTCGTAGTCGGCGTAGCTGTCACCGATGCTGCACCGGCCACCGCTGGTGTTGCCGAAGGCGTACAGGATGTGGGTCAGCTTGGCCGCGGACCCGCTGGTGTGGACGTTCTTGACGTGGTAGTTGCGGGCGTAGACGCCCCACTCGGCGAAGTAGCCGACGACCTTCTTGCCCCCGGTCGGCGGCGGGGTCGTGGGTGGCGGGGTGGTCGGCGGAGCCGTGGTGGGCGGGGTGGTCGTCGGCGGGGCCGTGGTGGGCGGCGGGGCGCCGCCGGAGCAGGACGCGCCGTTGACGGTGCACTTCAGCGGAGCCTGGTACGGCCCGGTGCCGTTGTAGCCCCAGCTGAAGCTGGCGCCCGGGGCGAGCGGACCGGCCCAGCTCTTCTTCACCGCGACGTAGTGGTTGCCGCTGCTGGTGACGTCGGCGTCCCAGAAGAGGCCGACGGTGGTGCCCGCGGGCAGGTCGAACTCGATGCGCCAGGTGTCCACGCTGGCGCTGGTCCCGTTGGTGATGGTCACCTTCGTCTCGTGACCGGTCCCCCAGTCCTGCACCTTGGCGAAGGTGGCGGTCACGCTGCCCGCGGCGGACGCGGTCGCCATCGGTACCGCCGCGACCGCCAGCGCGACCACGGCACCGGTGGCCCAGAGGGCCCGGCGGAGCGATCTCTTCATACGGCGTCTCCCTAAACAGTTAGGAAACTTTCCAGATTGATTGCTGCGACGCTACTCACGCCGTCATCACTTCGTCAAGATGTAAATGCTTCGATTTGTTGCCCGCTCGCGTCGCCCGCGCCTGCGGACCCCGACGGACATCCCGTAAGGAACCTTCCTTGACCAAGCATTGACTTGTAGCTAAGTTTCAATGACCTCGGACAAGGAGGTCTTGATGGAGCGCAGAAAATTCCTGGCCGGCGCGGGTGCGGTCGCGGCGGGCACGATCGCCGCGGCGGCCCCGGGTAGCCCGGCGCAGGCCGTACCCGGCATCCGGCGGGTCGCGACCGGCCTGGACATGCTGGTCGGTTCCGGATTCGCCGCACTGGCCGGCCAGCGGGTGGGGGTGGTGTCCAATCCCACCGGCGTGGATTCGGCATACCGGCACCTCGTCGACCTGATGCACGAGTCGGGCAACGTGCAGGTCGTCGCGGCGTTCGGCCCCGAGCACGGATTCCGTGGATCGGCCCAGGCCGGTGGCAGCGAGGGCACCGGGACGGACGCCCGCACCGGCATCACGGTCTACGACGCGTACGGCGCGAGCCAGGCAAAGTGGGAGAGCCTGTTCACCCAGACCGCTGTGGACACGGTCGTCTTCGACATCCAGGACGCCGGGGCGCGGTTCTACACCTACATCTGGACGATGTACACCTCGATGGTCGCGGCGGCCCGGGCCGGCAAGCGGTACGTCGTCCTCGACCGGCCCAACCCGGTCGGCGGACGGGCGTACGGACCGATGATGACCTCCGCCTACACGTCGGGCGTGGGGCTGAAGGAGATCGTCCAGCAGCACGGCATGACTGTCGGCGAACTGGCCCGGCTGTTCAACGCGGAGTTCCTGCCCGCCAGCGCCGGACGGCCGGTCGAGCTGGAGGTGGTGCGGTGCAAGCACTGGAAGCGCGACCTGCTCGCCGCCGACACCGACCTGCCCTGGGTGATGCCCAGCCCCAACATGCCCACTCCCGACACCGCGCTGGTCTATCCCGGCACCTGTCTCTTCGAGGGAGTCGCCTCGATCACCGAGGGGCGGGGCACCTGCCGGCCGTTCGAGCTGATCGGCGGGCACGCGGACGACTTCGACTACCACTGGGGGGACCGGCTCAACGCCCGGAACCTGCCGGGTGTCGAGTTCCGCGAGGCGTACTTCTCGCCGACGTCGGCGGGGCAGAAGCCGGCCCTGCTGAACAAGCTCTGCGCCGGCGTCGAGGTCAAGGTCGTCGACCGGGCCACCTACGACCCCATCCGCACCGCTGTGGCGATGCTGGTGGAGGCGCGCCGGTACCCGGCGTTCGCGTGGCGGTTCGACTCGTACGACGCCGCCCGGCCGTACTGGGTGGACAAGCTGACCGGCTCGCCCCGGCTGCGCACGATGATCGACGCAGGCGCCGAGGTGGACGACGTGGTCGGCGCCTGGGCCGACGAGCTGTCGGCCTTCGAGCAGCAGCGGCGTCCGTACCTGCTCTACTGACGTCCCCCGGCTCCTCGGCGATGCCGGCGAGCCCCGGCGCGGTCGCTCCCGGGCTCCACGGCGCCCCCGCTCCGCCCGTCACCGGGCCGGAGCGGGGGCCACGCCTCGGTCAGCCCGCGACGCTACGGAAGACCGGGTAGTAGCCGCCGGACTGCCCCGCGGCCGTCGGGTGGTACGAGATGTTGAGGTTGAGGTAGTTCAACGCGTGCAGCCACTTCTCGCCGTAGCTGCACAGCTGATGGCCGACGAAGATCGACCGGACGTCGGCGAACTTGAAGCCGGCCGAGGTGGCGGCCGTCCGCGTGATGTCGTCCAGCAGGTTGATGCCCTCATTGATCTTCGCGCGGGAGTTCGCGCTGAGTCCTACGCAGAACGTGCCGAGCTGGTAGAAGACCGGGTAGCCGACGACCACCACCCGCGCCGAGGGCGCCCGGCTCTTGATGCCGTTGTAGACGTTGGCGAGCTTGCCGGGCAGCTCGGAGCGGGCCTTGTTCTCGGCCGTCTGGATGGCGGCGATGCACTGCGTCTCGCCGTAGAGCACACAGGTGGTCATGATGTTGGCGAAGCCGACGTCGTTGCCGCCGATGGTGACGCTGACCAGGGTGGTGGTCGACGACAGCGCGGAGAGCTGGCTGTTGATGACGTCCGCTGTGGTCGCACCCGAGCACGCCACCGAACGGTACGAGGCCGGCTTGATGTTGGTGTTGTAGAGCGCGGGGTAGGCGTTGTTGCTGCGCATGCAGGACCCGCTCTCGGAGGTGTAGCTGTCGGCGCCGACGCCGGAGGCGTACGAGTCGCCGAGTGCTACGTACCGGTCGGCCGCGGCGGCCTGGGCGGGGGCAGCCAGGGCCAGCGTGATACCGAACGATGACGCCAGGGTCAGGGCGAGGGTGGCAAGACGGGATCTCCGCACGTCACACTCCTGGGGTGGGAAGTGATGGTGGGAGATTGATATCAATAGATCAAACCCGGGGGAAGATCAACGATTCGCGGGAAGTGCCCATAGACCCTTTTGATTACAAATCGCTGCCAACGGCGGCTTGATCACCGAAGGTTTTCGCCGGACGTCCATTTACCACAGCGGGCGCAGCCCTCTAATATATCGATGACTATCGTCGTTATGCCCTCCGGCACTCTCCCGCCCCGGAAAGGAACCAACGATGAGAGCAGCTCGCCTCGCGGCGGCCCTGACCACCCTGTTGGCGGTGGTAGCCGCCCCCGGCATCGCCCACGCCGCCCCGATCACCCAGTCGTTCTACGCCGACTCCGGCGATGCCTGCCGGTACGGCGTCACCGACGGCACCCTCGGCTGGCGAACCCCTTCACCGTTGCCGGTACCCGGCGTTGAGGTCAGCGGCAGGCTCACCGACCAACCACTGCCCAACGGCCCCGTCACCTGTGCCGACGACAAGTTCTACAGCAGGGCCACGTTCATCGCCTACGCCGGCAACCTCGAGGTCGACCGGCAGACCCGGGTGGCCGACAACAGCGTGGTGCCGTTCACGTTCACCCTGGGCGCCAACTCCACCTCGACGAGCATCAACCGTGTCGTGATCCAGGTCTGCCGCAGCCCGGTCAACACCCTCCCGCCCAGCTACTGCGGCAAGCCGGTGACCTACTTGGCCCCACCTGTCACCTGACCTGCCCCACCGTCGCGTCACCCACCCGTCACGAGCTGCGCAGCGGGCAAGCGCTCCATGATCGGTGATGGCGCGAACAGTCGGCTGGTTCCTACCCTCGCCTGCCATCCGCGCGGGTACGCCGCGCCAGGTAATGGCCGGCGAGGGCTAGGCCACCGCCAATGACGGCGCCCATCGCGAAATGGACAGCGCGGCTTCGAGCACGCCTACGCGGCGCACCATGAGAGTCGGAGCCGGCACCGGGCAACAGCGCGCCGACCTGCGGTCTCCGCAACAACCTTTCGACTTTTTCGAATTAGCCGTAGGATGGGAGGTCGAGAGGAGTAAAGAAATGAGCGCTTCTGTCCTAAGTCGTACTGTAATGCCCCCAGAAGAGCCGTTTGATGCTCTTGTCGATCTGGTTGATCGAATCTCAACAACCCAGTCTGCCGAGCTGGTTGGGCCGGATGGCACACGGATTCCGCTTCCCGCCCGGATCTACGAGGTCCTACGCCAGGTCGTCATGGCCATGTCCCATGGCCAGGCGGTGACCGTTGCACCTCACAACCAGCGATTGACAACGCAGGAGGCCGCCGACCTGCTGGGCGTTTCGCGTCCAACCCTGGTCAAGATGCTCAACGAAGGCGTCATTCCGTTCGACCAGCCTGGTCGTCACCGTCGGGTACTGCTACGGGACGTGCTCGCATACCAGCAACGACGTCGTGCCGAGCAACAGGCCGCCCTGGACGAGTTGATCGAGATGTCAGAGCAGGAGGACGGCTACAACATGACCGCGACACCGCCTGAGAACCTGAGGTAGCCGCAGACGTGTTCACCGCCGTACTCGACACCTGTGTCCTCTTCCCGATGTACCTACGTGACACGTTGCTTCGCCTCGCCACCGCAGGGCTGTACCAGCCGATGTGGTCGGCACACATACTCACCGAGTTGCAGGGAGCGCTGACCAGAAACGGGATCTCCGCGCCCGGCGCTGACCGCATCGTCCACCAGATGCGCACCTACTTCCCCTCGGCGGAGGCCACCGGTTACGAACCGCTGATAGTGAGCATGACCTGCGACCAGAAAGACCGGCATGTCCTGGCCGCAGCCGTCAAGGTCGGGGCCGGCGCCCTGGTGACCGAGAACAGGTCCGATTTTCCACCGCAGTCGGTCGCCGCCTTCGAAATCGAGGTGCTGTCGCCCGACGAGTTCCTCCTTGATCTTTTGGACCTGTCGCCACATGCCGTCCTTTCGACGCTCACTGCTCAGGCCGACCGGTACAAGCGCGAGCCGAAGACGGTCTACGGGCTCCTCGGCGCGCTCGAACGATCGGGAACGCCGGGGTTTGCTGACGAGGTACGCCGACACATCGATCAGTGAATGAACGTGGTCTCACTGCCCTGGCGGGTCGCGGCGCACTCGGCCTGCCAGGTGCGGAGGGCCTGCTTGAGGCGATGGTTCTCCTCCTGCACGAGATCGAGCCGCCGGGTCCGCTCCCCCACCTCGTACGCGAGCCGGTGCAGCAGGGCGTCGATATCCTCGGGCCGGTAGCCGCGTCGGCCGAGCGGGGTACGCGGGAGCGCCAGCTCGCGGATGCGGCCCGCAGTGAGCGGGCCGGCGAACGCGTTGCGGCTGCGGTAGACGGCCATCAGCCGGCGAACCAGCCCGGCAGGTGGATCCGCTCGGCTGGGACCCCGGCGGCGAGCAGCCGCAACCGCGACCCGGCCACCATGAGCGGCGGTCCGCACAGGTAAACCTCCTGGCCGGCCCGGTAGTGGTCCAGCGCCACGGTGAGCGCGTCACCCCGCTCCCCCGGCTCGGCGAAAGGATCATGCGAGAAGGCGGGCACGATGGTCAGCCAGTCGTGGGCGCACTGGAGCTTGTCGAGGCTGACCGGGTCGTAGAGGTCGGCGACGGTGCGGGCACCGACGACCAGGGTCACCCGCCGCCCGGCCGGCGGCGCGGCCACCTGTTCAGCCAGGGCGCGCAGCGGCGCCAGCCCGGTGCCTCCGGCGACCAGCAGCAGGTCCGCCCGGGACGCCGGGTCGAGGGCCAGGCCGGTGTCGCACGGCGGACCGAGCCAGAGCGGGTCGCCTGGGCGTACCGCGTCGACCAAGGCACGGGAGACGGCGGCGATGGTACGGACGTGGAACTCCAGGGTGCCGTCCGGGCGCGGGGCATTGGCCGGGGAGTACCAGCGCCACCGGCCAGGCCAGCGCTCGGTGCAGACCGGCACCGCGTGGCCGGGCCGGAAGGGCAGGCGCCGCCAGGGACGTACGGTCAGGATGGCGATGCCGTCGGCGCCCCGGTCATGGTCGACGACCTGGGCCGGCCACCAGGCCGGGCCGTCGCCGACCCGCGCGGCGCTGTCGGCCACCGCCGCCGACGCCCGCCGGGCCGCCCGCGCCCAGGCCGCCGCCAGCTCCGGCGTCCACTGAGCGTGGCGGGCGACGGTGGCGGTCAGCGCGGCCTCGATGGTGAGCTGATGCGGCAGCAGCCGGTAGCGGCGGCAGGCACGGCCGAGCACGGCCAGCAGCGCCGCCTGCCCGGCCGGGTCGTCGCCGCCGCTGGCCAGCCGCCCCAACGCGGCCAGGAACACGGAGGCCTCCCGCTCCGGCAGCAGCCCGGGGCAGCGGTCCTCGAACGAGCACCAGAAGTGGTCGGCCGCCGCGCGGGCGTACCGCATGGTGGTGGACCACGATGCGGACAGGGCGGCGGTCACGAGTCGGCCTCGTCGGCCAAGGCCCGCCGGGCCGCGGCGACCGCGCCGGCCGGCACGTCGAGCGCCCACAGCACCCCGGCCAGGTAGTCGACCACCCGGCGGTGCTGAGCCCGGTCAGGCCCAAGCCGCGCCACGCCCCGGCGGCCCGCCGAGCGCCACGGTGAGGGTCAGCGCCAGATGCCCGGCGAGCCGGGCCCGATCAACCCCGATCAGGTACGGCGCCAGCTCGACGTCCGCCGCGGACGGTGTGCTGCTGTCAACCAGGGTAGGGGCTGTTCCTCGACAAGCGAGGATCCTGTACGCCAGGTTCCTGATGCTGCCCATCGCCGTGCAAGGTGGTGGCCTGGGTGGCGAACACGTTGGCCCAGGCTCACGAATGTGGCACCAGCCCGCGATCGCGCCGATGCAAAAGGCAGCCCAGTGCGCACAGAAGGGCCTGTCGGCGCTTACAACCAGCTACCACCCGCCCGATGGCCTTATTCGGAAGCCAGCGGCACGAGAATCAAGCTGGCAACAGACAGCGCGCCTGCTCGCGCTGCGATCGGTGACAGCTCAGCTGTTGTCGCCCCGGCGTGTCGGCTTGCCGGGCTATCACCGTTCGAAGGGGAAGCACGGCAACCGCCGGCTCAGTCGGCCTGGGCGGCAAGTTCGCGGGCGCGGTCGCGGGCGGCCTCCAGCGCCGCGAGCATGGCCGCGCGTACGCCGTGGTTCTCCAGCTCGCGGATGGCGGAGATGGTGGTGCCGGCCGGCGAGGTGACCGCCTCGCGCAGCTTGACCGGGTGCTCGCCGGAGTCGCGGAGCATCACCGCCGAGCCGATGGCGGTCTGCACGATCAGCTCGTGCGCCACCTGCCGGGGCAGGCCGAGCAGGATGCCGGCGTCGACCATGGCCTCGACCAGCAGGTAGAAGTAGGCGGGGCCGGAGCCGGAGAGGGCGGTCACCGCGTCCTGCTGGGACTCGGGGACCCGGACGGTGGCGCCGAGCGGCTTGAACATCTCCTCGGCGAGGGTCAGGTGCTCGCCGGTGGCGTACGCGCCGGCCGAGATCGCGCTCATCGCCTGGTCGACCAGCGCCGGGGTGTTGGTCATCACCCGGACCACCGGGGTGCCCTCGGGCAGGCGCCGGCTGAAGAAGGTGGTGGGCAGGCCGGCGCAGAGCGAGATGACCAGCTTGTCGGCCGGCACCTTGGGGCCGATCTCGTCCAGCAGCGACCCCGCGTCCTGCGGCTTGACCGAGATGGCGAGCACCGCCGCCTCGTCCACCGCGGTGAGGTTGTCGACCACCCGGACGCCGTACCGGGCGGCCAGCTCCTCTGCGCGGGCGGGACGCCGGGCGGTGGCGAGCAGCCGTTCCACCGGCCAGCCGGAGCGGAGCAGCCCGGAGAGCATCAGCTCGCCGATCTTGCCCGCGCCGATCACCGCGACCGTGTGCACCTCGGGCGCCATGACGCCGTACCCCTCTCGCGTGCGGCGGGGCGCGGCGGGACCCTCGCGGGCCCGCCGCGCCACCGGCCGTCGGTCAGCTGCCGAAGAAGACCTCGGCCTCGGCGTACCGCTCCAGCGGCACGGTCTTCAGCTCCCGGGTGGCCTCGGCCAGCGGGACCCGGATGATGTCGGTGCTCTTCATCGCGACCATCTTGCCCCAGTCGCCCTCGTGCGCCGCGTCGATGGCGTGCAGGCCGAGGCGGGTGGCGAGCACCCGGTCGAAGGCGGTCGGGGTGCCGCCGCGCTGGATGTGGCCGAGCACCACGGTGCGGGCCTCCTTGCCGGTCTTCGCCTCCAGCTGCTCGGCGAGCCACTGGCCGATGCCGCCGAGGCGGACGTGCCCGAAGGAGTCCAGCTCCTGGTTGTGCAGCACCATCTGGCCCTCCAGCGGCTGGGCGCCCTCGGCGACCACGACGATCGGGGCGTACTGGTGCTGGAAGCGCTTCTCGACGTACCCGGCGACCTGGTCGACGTCGAACTGCCGCTCGGGCAGCAGGATCACGTTGGCGCCGCCGGCGAGGCCGGCGTGCAGGGCGATCCAGCCGGCGTGCCGGCCCATCACCTCGACCACCAGGGTGCGGTGGTGGCTCTCCGCGGTGGTGTGGAGGCGGTCGATCGCCTCCATCGCGATGTTGACCGCGGTGTCGAAGCCGAAGGTGTAGTCGGTGGCGCCGAGGTCGTTGTCGATGGTCTTCGGTACGCCGACGACCTTGACGTCCAGCTCGTGCAGCTTGGTGGCGACGCCGAGGGTGTCCTCGCCGCCGATGGCGATCAGCGCGTCCACGCCCTGGGCGGCGAGGTTCTCCTTGATCCGTTCGACACCGTTCTCGATCTTGAACGGGTTGGTCCGCGACGAACCGAGGATGGTGCCGCCGCGCGGCAGGATGCCGCGGACCTCCGCGATGCCCAGCGGCCTGGACAACCCCTCCAGCGGGCCCTTCCAGCCGTCCTGGAAGCCCACGAACTCGTGATCGTAGGTGGCGACGCCCTTGCGGACCACCGCCCGAATCACCGCGTTGAGACCAGGACAGTCGCCGCCGCCGGTGAGCACGCCGATACGCATGATCTGCTCATCCTCCTGGGAGCATCAGGTCAAGCCCGGATAAGCCCCAGGATATGTGTCAGATCCGACCATCGGCGCCATTGCCGGCCCGGGGCGGGCCGTCAGTGCGCACTGTAGCCCGCGCGGGTGTACGACGACACCGCACCCCGCGGCTACCCGGCAGTAGGCGGGCATCGACTAACCCGTCATCGCCCGCCAGCGCGCCAGGTTGTGCCGGGCGTCGACCAGGGCGTCGTGCCGGTCCGCCTCGGCGTCGGGCAGCCTCGGCCGGCCCCGGTCGTCCCAGAGCTGGCGCAGCTCCTTGGTGAACCGCGGGATCTCCCGGGGCAGCGCCGGCATCGCCCCCCAGAGCTGGGCCAGCACCACGTGATCGTACGCCGCGTACCAGGCCCAGAGCTCCAGCCGCTCGCCCGGCCGGCCGCGGATGGGCTCCAGCAGGAACTCGTAGAGGTCGTCGCGGATGCGCTCGCGGGAGCGCCAGGCGCGGTCGGCCGGGGAGGGGAGCTTGTCCAGCACGTTGCGACGCACCCAGGGCACGGCCCGCGAGTCGTCGAACTCGGTGGAGACCGCGTAGAACTCGCGGCCGTATTCGTCGACGACGCCGATCGACACCAGGTCGACGATCCGGCCGTCCTCGATGAACTCGCAGTCGTAGAAGTAGCGGTAGGCCATCCCCGCCATCCTCACCCATCGTCGCCAGCCGCCGCTCGCCGGGGCGTACGCCAAGGCCGGCGGAATCGCCAACGACGCAGCTCGGCAGGATCACGGAAGTGCCTACAGGGGTGTACAGCACACGACCGGAGCGTCATGATCTGATGTGTACCGCTACCGGACACCGAACCGGTTCAGATGCCTCGTACCGGGCGGCCAGGTTCGCCCGGTGAGCGAGTTGTGGTCCTTGACCGCGGGAGGGGTTGGGCCGTGGAGGTTCGCCTGCCGGAGCCGGGTGACGCGCTCACGGGCGTGGAGATGTTCGCCGGGCTCGAGCCCGAGGTGCGACAGCGGGTCATCGCCGCGGCGGTGCCGCGTACGTACCGCAAGGGTCAGTTGCTCTTCGTCGAGAACGACCCCGGCGAGTCGCTCATCGTGCTGCGCCGGGGCGCCGTGGCCGTGTTCCGCACCGCCCCGACCGGCGAGCGTGCCGTGCTGACGGTGATCCGGCCGCCGGACGTGCTGGGTGAGGTCTCCCTGCTGGACGCCTCGACCCGGTCGGCATCGGCCGAGGCCATCGAGGACTGCGCGGCCCTGGCGCTGTCCCGCCCGGCGTTCATGGAGCTGGTGCACTCCAACCCGCGCATCCTCGACGCGGTGATGCGCTCGCTCGGCGGGCTGATCCGCCGGCTCACCGAACAGAACGCCGACCACGTCTTCCTCGACCTGCCCGGCCGGGTGGCCAAGACGCTGGTCCGGCTGGCCGGCGAGAGCCAGGCCCCGATGATCACCATCGAGCTCAACCAGAGCCAGCTCGCCGAGATGGCCGGCGGCTCCCGGCAGAGCGTCAACCAGGCGATCGGCTCATTCGCCAGCCGGGGGTGGCTGCGCACCGAGGGCCGCCGGATCGTGGTGACCGACGTGGCCGCGCTGCGCCGCCGCGCCGGCATGAACGACCGCTGAACGTGCGACGCGGCCGTGGCGCCGGACGCCACGGCCGCGCTTCGGGCTCAGCCACGCGGTGTCACGACTTGGTGCCGGTCGGCCCCGCCCAGTCGGTGGTGGCACCGGTCGGCCCCGCCCAGTCGGTGGTGGCGCCGGTCGGGCCGGCCCAGTTGGCGCTCTCCTCGCCATCGCCGGAGCCCTCGCTGACAGTGCCCTGGGCCTGGAGCTTGGCGAGGGTGGCCGCGTCCACGTCGACGGACTCCCCCGCCGAGTGGGCGACCCCGGCGGCGTCGGTCCAGTCGCGCTCCAGCTTCACGTACACCATGGCGTGTCTCCCTTGATCACGGTCGTCTGGTACATGAATCTAGTCCGTAACAGGCCTGGACGACCGCCCGGACGAGTGTCCACAAGCCAACAGCCTGGTACCCGACACAGCCGGCGACGGCGATAATCAGGATGGACGCCGCGGGGGGCGGCGCCGGCCGGGGCCGGCCGGAGGATCCACCAGTGGAGGGGTGTCATCTCCGCGCAGTGTGACCGTTGTGGACGTACCGCCGCCGAGGGCGACCGCTTCTGCGGTGGCTGCGGCGCGGAGCTGGGCGCGGTCTGCCCGCACTGCCTGCGCCCGCTCGCCGCCGACGTGGCCTTCTGCACCTCGTGCGGCGCGCCCCGATCCGGCGCCGAGCCACCGGCCGCCGTGCCCCAGGAGGACCGCCGCCGGGTCAGCGTTCTCTTCGTCGACCTGATCGACTTCACGCCGTACGTCGAGCGGACCGACCCGGAGCAGGTCCGCGGCATGCAGACCGGCTTCTTCTCCGCCGCGAAGCGGGTGGTCGGGCAGTACGGCGGGGTGGTCGAGAAGTACATCGGCGATGCCGTGATGGCGCTGTTCGGGGCACCGGTGGCCACCGAGACCGACGCGCTGCGCTGCGTACGGGCCGGGCTGGAGCTGCAACGAGTGCTGACCCGGTTTGCCCCGGCCGGCCACGACGAGCTGCGCTTCCGGGTCGGCGTGGCGACCGGCGAGGCGCTGGTGGACGTGGCCGCCGCCCGGCACGGCGGGCAGGCGATCGTCGCCGGCGACGTCGTCAACACCGCCTCCCGGATGCAGTCGGTGGCGCCGCCCGGCGGGGTGCTGGTCTGCGGCACCACCCACGCGCTGACCAAGGACGCCATCCGCTACGAGGAGCAGCCGCCGGTCACCCTCCGCGGGCGTTCCACCCCCACCGAGGTCTGGCTGGCCCTGGCCCCGGTACGCCGGCAGCCGACCGACCGGGAGCCGGACACCACCCCGCTGATCGACCGCGAGCACGAGCTGGGCCTGCTGGTCAACGCCCTGCACCGGTCGCTGCGGGACCGGCTCCCGCAGGTCGTGACCGTCTTCGGTCGGGCCGGCATCGGCAAGAGCCGGCTGGTCCGCGAGCTCTACCGGCACGCCTTGCGGTTGGTCGACGAGCCGCTGACGTGGCGTACCGGGCGATGCCCGCCGTTCGGCGAGAACGTCACCTTCGCGGCGCTGGCCGACATCGTGAAGACCGAGGCCGGCATCCTCGACACCGACCCGGCGTCGGCCGCGGCGCAGCGGCTCGCCGCGGCGGTCACCGAACTGGTCGGTCCGGCCGAGCGGGACCGGGTCATCGACGCGCTGCGGCCGCTGGTCGGGCTGCCCGGCGCCGCGCTGCCCGCCGAGGAGGCCGAGTCGGCGTGGCGGCGATTCCTGGTGGCCCTCGCCTCCCGACGCCCCACCGTGCTGGTCTTCGAGGACCTGCACTGGGCCGACGACGCGATGCTGCGCTTCGTCGAGTTGCTCGGCACGGCTGCCCGCGAGGTGCCGCTGCTGCTGCTCTGCACCGCCCGCCCCGAGCTGGTCGAGCGTGACCCGACCTGGGCGGGGACCATCACCGGCTCGGTCACCATCACCCTGCCCCCGCTGCGGGACACCGGCATCGCCTCGCTCTACGCGCACATGTTCGGCCAGGCCGCGTTCCCCGCCGAGATGCTCACGCCGCTGATCGAAGTGGCCGGCGGCAACCCGCTCTACGCCCACGAGTACGTCCGGATGCTCATCGAGCAGGGCGCGCTGCGCCAGTCGGGGCGCGGCTGGTCGCTGGAGAAGCACGTCGACCTGCCCATGCCGGAGAGCGTGCACGCGGTGATCGCGAACCGGGTCGACCTGCTCGACGCCAAGGACCGGGCCGTGCTGCTGGCCGCCTCGGTGGTGGGTGTGCAGTTCTGGCCGGGGGCGGTGGCCGCCGCGCTGGGCCAGCCGGTCGAGTCGGTGGAGCGCGCCCTGCGCCGGCTGGAGCAGCGTGACTTCGTGCACGAGCAGGCGGCATCCACGATGGCCGGGCAGCCGGAGTTGCGGTTCCGGCACGTCCTGGTCAGGGACGTCTGCTATCAGCGGCTGCCCCGCACCGAGCGAGTGGCCCGACACGAGCGGACCGGGGACTGGCTGGACGCGCTGTCGCAGAGCCGCGACACGGACCTTGCCGAGGTGCTCGCCCATCACCGCTGGGCAGCCCACGAGATCGCCCGCACGCTGGAGCTGGACACCCACCGCTATGCCGGCCCGGCCCGCGCCGCGCTGCACCGGGCGGCCCGCCGGGCGTACGCCCTGCACGGGCTGGACGCGGCGGCCGCCCATGCCGGCCGGGCGCTGAGCCTGGCCGACGACAGCGACCCGGTGGGCCGGCTGCAACTCGAGCTGTTGAGCACCGAGATCTCGTTCTACCGGGACGGCAACGCGTTCCTCTCCGGCGGCGGGCCCGAGCAGCTGCACGCGCTCGCCGACCGGCTGCTCGCGCACCGCGACGAGGCCTGCGCCGCCCGCGCCTGGACCCTGCTCGGTCAGGCGGCCTGGCTGCGCACCGACCGGGGCGCGGCGGTGGCCTGCCTGGGCCGGGCGGTGGAGTTGTTCGAGCCGCTGCCGGACAGCGCCCAGAAGGCGGACGCGCACGCCGAGCTGGGCCGGTTGCACATGCTGAACTACGAGCGGGACGCGGCGGTCGTCGCAGCGGAGACGGCGGCGGCGATCGGCGCCCGGCTCGGCCTCGCGGAGATCAACATCAGCGCCCGGATCACCGCGGCCACCGCCCGGTACCAGGCCGGTGACCGGTCGGGCCTGGACGAGCTGCACGCGCTGGTCGAGTCGAGCCGAGCCCAGCAGCTGCTCGCGCTGCCCCGGGCACTGCGGAACCTGGCGTTCGCGGTGCGCGAGGAGGGCGACTGGCTGCGTTCGAACGCGCTGCTCTCCGCCGCACCGGCGGCGATGGGCAGCGGGCAGACGCTGGCCACCAGCTACTCCGGCGAGGCGATGCGGGCGTACTTCGACGGGGACTTCGGCCGGTTGATCGCCGCCGCCGACGCGTTCGTGGACACCCCGACCGGCGGCTGGGACATGCAGGTCCGCGGGCTACGCTCGTGCCTGCTGGTGCTGCGTGGACAGCCGGTGCCGCCGGCACCCCGGCCGGCCCCCGGCCAGCGGGACGACGCCGCCCCGGAGGCACCCCAGCACCGGGACGACGTGGCCGCCGCGCTGGACAGCGCCCGGCGCAGCGGCTTCCACCGGCCGCGCTGGACCATGCTGGGCATGGCCGCGCGCTGCCGTGCTCTGCAGGGGCGGGCGGACGACGCGGCGGAGCTGGTTGACGAGCTGGCCGACTCGTGGTCGGCGGTGCCCGCGCTGGCCAGCGGCGAGTGGATCGCCGCCGCGGCGTACGCGGCCACCCTGGCCGGTCGGGACGCGGCGGTGCGAATCCGGGGGATGCTGGATCAGCTCGGGCACCGGACGCCCTGGTCGGAGGCGGCGCTGCGGACGGTGGCCGCGGCGCTCGCGGCGACGGACGGCGACCACGGGCGGGCCGGGGAGCTGCACCTGGCGGGGGCGGAGATCTACGGCCGGATCCCGGACGTGACCGACCGGATAATCGCCCTCGCCCTGGCCGCCGGCGAGCTGGACCGGGCCGGGGACAGGGCGGCGGTCGCCGCGCCGCTGGCCGAGGTACGCGCCTTCGCCCAGCGCAACGAGGCGCCCGGCCTGCTCACGCTGGCCCGCCGCCCGGTCTCCGACACCGGCCCCGCCGTCGCCTGCTGAATCCCGCCGAGTTCCCGCCCCCGGTCAGCCCCCGAAGCCTCTTTCACGGAAAGTGGCCCCATGAGGCGCGGAATGGGGCCACTTTCCGTGAATCTGCGCTCGCTCCGCTTTGGTGACGAATGTGACTTCTCGCTTGACGACGGGCGGCGGTCTTCGGGATGGTATCGAGCGCTTCCATCTGTGGAGGGAAGATCAGCCGCAGCAGCGGGCCGTGGATGATGTACTTCAACAGCCAGTACAGCACCGGAGCCCTTCGCGGCAGGGGCGGCGACGCCCACGATCGCGGGACCCGGAGCGGGCCGCCGGGACACCGCCCGGCGCGCCGTCGGCGAGCGGGACCGCCGAAACAGGGCCCAGGAACCAAGAGCGGCACGCCACAACGCACTCCCGGAACCGGGTGCGGACGTGTCACGATTCAGGGCACGGCGTACGGGGCGTCGGGTCGAGACGCACCGACGGGTGCGGCGAGGAGGGTGTCCGGTGTCAGCGGGTGGACCGCGCCGAGGACGGCGGGACAACGGGCTCGACGCGGCCGAGTACGCGGTCGCGGGCGACGTCGATCCGCGCGTCGGCGAACACCTGCTCGACGTGCTCGCCGCCGGCGGGATCGCCGCCTATCTGCAGCCCTCCGCCGATCTGAACCCGATCACCCGCACCACCACCGTCCCGCCCCGCCCGGTCGACCGGCTCTACGTCGACCGCTCCCACCTGACCACCGCCCGGGACTACCTCACCCAGCTCGCCGACGAGGCCGAGCCGGCCCGGGACGAGCCGGACGTCGACGCCGAGTGGGCGAAGCTCGTGGCCGGCTTCCACTCCGCGCCGGCCGACGGAAGCCACCCGTGGCCGGCCGCCGAGGACGTCGACGAACCCGTCGACCCGTCCGGCCCGGGCGCGGCCACGGGCGGGCGTACCGAGGAGAGCAGCGGCCCGACCGCCACCGACGTGCGGCGCCTGCCGTACGCGGCGGACGTCTCCGGGATCTCCGTGAACCGCGGCCAACCCGACGAGCCCTCGCTCCTGGACGGGCTGGACACCTTCGGTGCCGGCCTGCCCGACGACGACGAGGGGCACTACACCCCGCCACCGCCGCCACCGCTGCCGCGCTTCTCGAAGTTCGCGGTGGTCGGCGTGCTCTGCATCGTGCTCGGGTTCGTGCTCTTCCTCTCGCCCACCGTGCTGCCGGTCACCGACCCGTCGGTGGTGACGCTGCTCGGCGTCACCGGCATCCTGGCCGGCTTCGTGATGCTGATCTGGCGGCTGCGCCCCGGCGACTCCGACGAGGACGACCCGGACGACGGCGCGGTCGTCTGACCCGCGCCACCCCGCACCGCCCGGATGCCGGGACGGCGACCCACCCGGGCCGCCCGCGTAACAGTGGTGTAACTTACGGTCAGTAGGAATATCGCCGTACGTCACTTCCCGCACCGGCTGTCCGGGTTGTCCGTCGCTCCGGTGGTCGGTCCTCTGCCGATCGGAATGCCCGAGATGCGACTAACTCCCCTCGTGGTGGTGGCCAACCGCCTTCCCATTGACGACGGTGTGGCGCCGGACGGCGCCTTCGAGTGGCGCCGCAGTCCCGGCGGCCTCGTGAACGCCCTGCACCCGCTGCTCCGGCACACGCCGGCCGCCTGGGTCGGCTGGGCCGGCGGCACCGGCCCCGCGCCGCGCCTGCCCGACGTGGACGGCGTCCGGATGCACACCGTGCCCCTCGACGGCGACGACCTCCGCGACCACTACGAGGGCTTCGCCAACGCCACCCTCTGGCCGCTCTACCACGACGCGGTCGAGCAGCCCGAGTACCACCGCCGCTGGTGGGAGGCGTACCAGCGGGTCAACCAGCGGTTCGCCGCAGCCGCCGCGGCGGCGGCCGAGCCGGGCGGCCTCGTCTGGGTGCAGGACTACCACCTCCAGCTGGTCCCGGGGCTGCTCCGGGAACTGCGACCCGACCTGCGGATCGGCTTCTTCCTGCACGTGCCGTTCCCGCCGCCGGAGCTGTTCATGCAGCTGCCGCGCCGGGCCGAACTGCTGCGCGGCATGCTGGGGGCGGACCTGATCGGGTTCCAGCGGGCCCAGGCCGCGCACAACTTCGCCCAGCTGGTGACGAAGGTGCTCGGGCTGCCCGCCACCGACCGGCGGATCGGCGTCGGCGAGCGGGTGGTCCGGGTTGGCGCCTTCCCCGTCTCCATCGACACCGCCGAGATGGCCGCGCTCGCCGCCCGGCCCGAGGTCGCCGACCGCGCCGACCGGCTCCGCCAGGACCTCGGCGACCCCGAGCGGGTCATCCTCAGCGTCGACCGGATGGACTACACCAAGGGGATCGAGCAGCGGCTCAAGGCCTACCGCGAGCTGCTGGCCAGCGGGGACGTCAAGGTCCGCGACACGGTGCTGGTCCAGGTCGCGGTGCCCAGCCGGGACCGGGTCGCGCAGTACCAGATCCTGCGGGACCGGGTGGAACACCAGGTCGGCCGGATCAACGGCGAGTTCGGCCGAGTCGGCGAGCCGGCGATCCACTACCTCAGCCAGCCGTTCGACCGGACCGAGCTGATCGCCCTCTACCGGATCGCCGACGTGATGGCGGTGACCCCGCTGCGGGACGGGATGAACCTGGTCGCCAAGGAGTACGTCGCCGCCCGGGCGGACGACACCGGGGCGCTGCTGCTCAGCGAGTTCGCCGGCGCCGCCGCCGAGCTGGGGCAGGCGTACCTGGTCAACCCGCACGACCTGGACGGGCTCAAGCAGGGGCTGCTCGCGGCGTTGCGGGCCACGCCGGAGGACGTCGCCGTGCGCATGCGGGCGATGCGCGAGTACCTGCACCGCAACGACATCCACGCCTGGGCGCGGTCGTACCTGAGCGCCCTGGACCAGACCGGTTCACTGCTTCGCCGGCTCGGCCCGACCGACTGAGCCCGCCGCCCGGCGCTCACCCGGCCGCCGGCGTCGGGCCCTTCTCCAGCCAGTCCAGGATCGCGTCGATCGGCTCCCGCCAGCGGGCGTCGAGCATCAGGTCGTGCCCCATGCCGGGGAAGAGCAGCGGGGCCGAGGCGTACCGGCGGGCGGCCCGGGTCAGCGCGGCCGGCGACACCACCCGGTCGTCCGGGCTGCCCAGCACCAGCACCGGCGGGCGGCCCACCGCCGGCTCGGGCTGCCGGCCGGTGAGCAGCTGCCAGTGCGCCCGCCGGCTCGGCCGGTCCAGCTGCGAGGCGTACCGGCGGGCCTCGCCGGCGGGCAGCTCCCGGCTGAACAGCTGCCGACGGTGCAGCCGCAGGCGACCGCCGAAGACCGCCGGCAGGGTGCCCACCGGGTTGCGCCGCAGCGCGGTGCCGAACGTGCCCCAGCTGCCGAACACCGGCGCCACCAGCACCGCCGCCCGGGCCGGGTAGCGGGCCAGGGCGTGCGCCACCACCCGGGCGCCGGCGCCGTGCCCCACCAGCACCGCCTGCCGCGGCAGGCCCGCCGCCGCCTGGACCACGTCATGGGTGTACGACCGCAGCGTCGCCGCCGGCGCCGGCGCGCTGCCGCCGTGCCCGCGCAGGCTCAGCGCGTACGCCGGGAAGCCGCGGGACGCGGCGTGCTCCAGCCAGTGCTCGGCGAACGCCCACGCCCCGTGCCCGAACCCGGGTACGAAGAGCAGCGGCGGCTTCGCCCCGTCCACCTCGGGCACCTCGGTCAGCACCTCGCGGCGGGCCGGGCGCTCCGGCCGGGCCCACTCCCACGCCCGGATGATCCGAACCCGCTCGCCCGTCACTGTGCTGGCCTTTCGTTCGCGACTGCGGGGTCCGGCGTGGTCACTTGCCCTCCAGCTCGTACAAGGCGCGCTGGAGCGCGCGCAGGTAGTCGACGTGCCCGACCTCGAACCAGTGCCGGGTGCTGTCCTTGACCTTCGCCGAGTAGCGCTCGCCCAGGCCGGCGGCCACCTTACGGTCGAACGCGGCGGCCCGGTCCGGCCGGGTGGTGCGCAGCGCGAGCAGGCGGGCGAAGAGCACGCTCTGCCAGTGCGAGATGGGGAAGAGCCCGGAGTCCGGCTGCACCAGGCCGACCACGGCGAGGGTGGGGTGGTCGGCGGCGAAGGCGTTCAGCCAGAGCCGGGGCCGGCCCGTGCCCTCGACGTCGCCGAGCACCTTCCCGTCGAGGAACTCGAAGCGCGGCAGGTAGCCGGTGGCGAAGACGACCAGCTCCGGATCGATCTCCCGGCCGTCGGTCAGGGCCACAGAACGGTCGTGGAACCGGGCCACGTCCGGCACCGGGGTGATCTGCCCCTGGCCGACGTGGTAGACGAGCTGGCTGTTGGCGATCGGGTGGGTCTCGTAGACCCGGTGGTCCGGCCGGGGCAGGCCGAACCGGGTCAGGTCGCCGACGGTCAGCCGCAGCGTCCAGTGGTAGAGCCGCTGCCGCAGCCGCAGCGGCACCCGCAGCGCGAGCAGCGTGTCGTTGACCTGGTCGGTGGGGCGGCCGAAGACGTACTTCGGGGCGTACCAGTAGCCGCGGCGGGCCGAGTGCCAGCAGTGGGACGCCTGCTGGGCCGCCTCGACCGCGATGTCGCAGCCAGTGTTGCCGGCGCCGACCACCAGCACCCGCTTGCCGCGCAGCTGCGCCGGATCCTGGTAGGACGAGGCGTGCATGACCTCGCCGCGGAACTCCTCCAGCCCCTCGTAGCGGGGCAGCTTCGGCGACCAGTTGTGCCCGTTGGCGAGCACCACCGCCGCGTAGCGGGAGGTGCGCTCCGGGCCGTACCCGCCGGTGCTGCGGGTGGTCACGTCCCACCGGTCGCCCTCGACCGGCTCCACCCGGACCACCTCGGTGCCGAACCAGATGTGCTGGCGCAGGTCGAAGTGGTCGGCGTAGTGCTCGAAGTAGGACAGCAACTGGGCGTGGTGCGGGTAGTCCGGCCAGTCGTCCGGCATCGGGAAGTCGGGGAACTGGGTGAACGGCCGGGACGAGATGAGGTGGGTGCTGGCGTACACCGGGCTGCGGTCGTGCCGCCAGTTCCACGCCCCGCCGATGCCGGTCTCCCGCTCGTAGCAGTCGACGCCGAAGCCGTGCTCCCGGAGGTTTTTCACGGCGGTGAGGCCGCTGGCCCCGGCGCCGATGACGCAGACGGTGTCGCCGCGGTCGGAGACCGGGCGGCCGTCCCGGGTCGGGGCGCTCGTCGGCTCCGCGTCAGGGCGGCCGAGATCGGTGGAGGAGGACACCGGAGAGACTCCTTTGTGCGGCACGTGTGCCGGGTCGGTGCGAAATCCTGCCGAGAATGCCCGCCGTTGTCCAGCCCGGCGCGCGGGCCGGCACCGGGCTGGTGGCTCAGCCGGAGGCGGGCAGCAGCAGGTCGGCCAGGATCGGGAGGTGGTCGCTGGCCCGACGGGCCCGCGGGGTGTCCACCACGTCGTGGTCTACGACGCCGATCCGCGGATCGACGAAGAGGACGTCGATGCGCCGGTGCGGGTCGGCACCCGGGAAGGTGTGCCGGTCGGCCCGGCCGGCGGCGACCGCCGTGTCGGTCAGTCCCTCGGCGACGGCCCGCCACGCCGGCCCGTCCGACCCCTCGTTGAGGTCGGCGCCGGCGACCACCGGCAGCGTCGCGGCGGCCAGTTCCCGCTTGAACAAGGCCGCCTGGGCCGGCCGCTCGGCGGGGTCGGTGGACAGGTGGGAGCCGGCCAGCAGGAACCGCACGCCACCCACCAGGCACTCGGCGTACGCGGCGCCGCGCAGGTGCCGGCCGGGCGTGAGCGGAAAGCGCCGGCACCGGGTGGCGAGCACCCGCACCCGCAGGCTGGTCAGCAGCAGGTTGCCCAGGGCGGGCAGGCCGCCGGCCGCCACCACCAACCCGAACGAGTCGGCGAGCGAGGCGCACTTCTGCCGCCACCGGAACCGCCGTGGCCCCTCCTGGACGATCATCACGTCCGGGGTGATCTCCCGGACCACCTCGGCGAGCGCGGCGGTGTCGTCCCGCTGGCCGTGGATGTTGTAGGACACCACCCGCAGCGGCACGCCCGGTCGGGCCATCTCAGATCCGCCGGGCGAGGTCGGCGGCACCGATGACCCCGGCGGCGTTCCCCAGTTCGGCCGGGCGTACCTCGGCGACGGGAAGGCGGCTGCGCTGGGCGAGCGCGTCGGCGTACGACCGCCGGGTCGGGCCCATCAGCAGGTCACCGGCCTCCACCACGCCGCCGCCGACGACCAGCACCTGCGGGTCGAGGATCTGCGCCAGGTCCGCGAGGCTGGTGCCGAGCCAGCGGCCGACCTGGGCGAACGCCTCGGCGGCGACCGCGTCGCCGCCCCGCGCCGCGGCGGTCACCATCTGCCCGGTGATCGCCTCGGCCGCACCGCCGGCCAGCTCCAGCAGGGCGGTGGCCCGGTGCGGCTCCTGACGGGCGGCGGCGCGGGCGAACCGGACCAGGGCACTGCCACTGGCGTACTGCTCGATGCAGCCCAGCCGGCCGCAGCCGCACCGGTGGCCGTCCGGCACGGTGAGCATGTGCCCGAGTTCGGCCGCGATGCCGTTGGCCCCGCGGAGCAGCTCGCCACCGAGCACGATGCCGCCGCCGACACCGGTGCCGATGGTGAACATGACCATCGAGTCCTCGGCGGCCCGGGCCGCGCCGTAGCGGAACTCCGCCCAGGCGGCCACGTTCCCGTCGTTCTCCACGATCACCGGCAGGCCGGTGGCGTTGCTGACGTACGCGCGCAGCGGCTCGTCCCGCCAGGCCAGGTTGGGGGCGAAGAGCACGGTGGAGCGGGTGGCGTCGATCCAGCCGGCCGCGCCGATGCCGACCGCGTCGATGGTCCGGCCGGTGGCCAGCTCGGTGACCACCTCGATGATGACGTCCCGGGTCTTGGCCACGTCGTCGGCGGGGGTGTCCCGTCGGGCCCGCACGTGAACCTTGCCGGTGTCGTCCACGACACCGCCGGCCACCTTCGTGCCACCGACATCGACTCCGATGGTCAGCGTCACCGCTGCCGCTCCCCTCTGCTGTGCTGCCCCCGGCATCGGCCGAACCGGCCGTGCGCTGCCGGGATGTCCCGGTGGTCAGGCCCCGTCGCCTGGTGCTTTCTCGCCCACCTCGTCGGACGCCCGCGAGGCGGGCACCACGGGCCGGCCGGCCGGCGGCCGGTTCGGTACCGGCGCGTCCGGCCCGGCGGCATCGGCGGGCGGCGCGGCGGTACCCGGAGCGGTCGCTTCCTCCTCCCGGGTGGCGGCGGACCACACGTCCTGCTCGGGTGCCGGCTGAGAATCATGCCCGGTACGGGTCGCCTCGCGCCAGACGTGGTCGTCCGTCGGCGTCCGGGTCGCCTCGCCGGGGCGGCCGGCGCCGGCCGCGTCGGTGGGGGCGGCGGGCTCGGCCGGGGCGAAGGCGCGTAGCAGACTGGCCACGCCGGCGGCCAGATCACCGGCGCCGGTGGCGAGCCGCTCGGCGAATTCGGGGCTCGGGTCGCGCAACGCGGCTATTCCCCGGCAGACCGGGCAGACACAGCACTCGGGTGATCCGGTAGCGAAACCGGCCCCGCCCGACGGTGCCGAAGCCCCGTCACCGGGACCGGCGGCGTTCTGGTCATGGCCGAGCACACCCGCGAGGATCCCGCCGAGCGGACCCCAGGGCCCCGCCCCGGGCGCGGCGGCGGCCAGCCGGGTGGTGGCCAGCAGCATGGCGACGAGGCGTTCGGCCTCCTCCCGGGCCGAACCTGGATCAGTGGCGCCCATGAGTCGGCTCCTCTCCCGTGGCGACCGGATCGCCGGTCGGGTCAGTGGGCCGCACCGAGTGCTTCTACCCGGCGCTTGAGTTGCTTCAACGCCGCGTCCATGATCACCTTCTCGGCCTTGCGGCGAAACATGCCGAGCATGGCCACGGAGAGTTCCACCTCGAGGGTGTAGGTCACCGTGGTGGTGCCGTCCGGGTTACCGACCAGGTCGTACGACCCGCGCTGGGACTTCTGCATCTTCGAGGACGCCACCAGGTGCCACTCGATGCGGGAGACGTCCTCGGCGTACTCGTAGGCCAGCACGTACTCGTCGGCCATGACGCCGGCGTCGATGGTGAACCGGACCTGGCTGGCGTAGCCGTCCTCGTACTCCTCGATCACCTCCGCCCGCCGGATCGCCTCGGCCCACTCGGGGTAGCGGGGGAAGTCGCAGATGACCGCCGCCACCCGGTCCGGTGGCGCGTCGATGAGGATCGACTGGATGGAGGAGTCCGCCATGGGGGGAGGCTACCCGGCGCGAGCCCCGCACGCGCCGCTCCACCCCGGGGGGCGTCGCGCCGGACCCGCCGGCCTCGCGCCACACCGGCCGGGCCGGCAACCTCCCCACCGCATCCACCCCATCGGGCGGGTAGGTTTCGACAGAGCCGACCATGGCCGGCCCGGCCGGTGCGAGCCCGAGGGAGTGCAGGTGCGTGAGTTCTCCGTTCCGCCGATCGTCACCGTCGGCGACGCGGCCAGCCTGACCGACCCGGTCTGGGCCAACGCCGAGGCCGCCCCCGACACCGTGCAGTTCGTCCGGCTCGGCCGGGGCGAGGGCGGCGCCCGGACGGAGGTCACCTGCCGGCAGTTCCGCGACGAGGTCGTCGCGGTGGCCCGCGGCCTGGTCGCCGCCGGCATCTCCCCCGGTGACCGGGTCGGGCTGATGAGCTGCACCCGCTACGAGTGGACCCTGATCGACTACGCCATCTGGGCCGCCGGCGCGGTCACCGTGCCGATCTACGAGACCTCCAGCGCCGAGCAGGCCGCCTGGATCCTCGCCGACTCCGGAGCGGTCGCCGTGGTGGTCGAGACCGCCGCGCACGCCAGCCTGGTCGCCGGGGCCCGCGACCGGCTACCCGAGCTGCGTCAGGTCTGGCAGATCGAGCAGGGCGCGGTGGACGAGCTGACCACGGCCGGCGAGTCGGTCGACCCGGCCGAGATCGAGGTACGCCGCTCGGGGGTCAAGGCCGACGACATCGCCACCATCATCTACACCAGCGGCACCACCGGCCGTCCCAAGGGCTGTATGCTGACCCACCGCAACATGTACGCCGACATCGCCAACGCCGTGCCGGTGCTGCCGAACCTGTTCCGGCAGGGCGCCTCCACCCTGCTCTTCCTGCCGCTCGCGCACGCCTTCGCCCGGCTCATCCAGATCGGCGTGGTGCAGGCCCGGGCCACCCTGGCGCACTGCGCGGACACCAAGAACCTTGTCGCCGAGCTGCAGGAGTTCAAGCCGACGTTCGTGCTCTCCGTGCCCCGGGTCTTCGAGAAGGTCTACAACGGCGCGCGGCAGAAGGCCGAGGCCGAGGGGAAGGGCCGGATCTTCGACCGGGCCGAGAAGGTCGCCATCGCGTACAGCCAGGCACTGGAGACCGCCGACGGGCCCGGCCTGGGGCTACGCGCCCAGCACGTGGTCCTCGACCGGCTGGTCTACCGCAGGCTGCGGGCGGCGATGGGTGGCCGGTGCGGGGACGCCATCTCCGGCGGGGCCCCGCTCGGCGCCCGGCTGGGGCACTTCTTCCGGGGCGTCGGGGTGAACATCTCCGAGGGCTACGGCCTGACCGAGACCTCCCCCGCCGCCGCCGCGAACCTGCCGAGCGCCACCAGGATCGGCACCGTGGGCCGCCCGCTGCCCGGCGTGACCATCCGGATCGAGGACGACGGCGAGATCCTGATCTCCGGCGAGCTGGTCTTCCGGGGCTACTGGCGCAACGAGGAGGCCACCGCGGAGGTGCTCACCCCCGACGGCTGGCTCCGCACCGGTGACCTGGGCCGGCTCGACGAGGACGGCTACCTGAGCATCACCGGCCGGAAGAAGGAGATCATCGTGACCGCGGGCGGCAAGAACGTCGCCCCCGCAGTGCTGGAGGACGAGGTCCGGGCCCACCCGCTGGTCAGCCAGTGCCTGGTGGTCGGCGACCGGCAGCCGTTCATCGCGGCGCTGGTCACCGTCGACGAGGAGGCGCTGCCGAAGTGGCTGGCCGCGCACGGCCGGCCGGAGACCACCAGCGTCGCCGAGCTGCGCGACGACGAGGCGCTGCGGGCCGAGATCCAGGGCGCGATCGACCAGGCCAACCAGTCGGTCTCCAAGGCCGAGGCGATCAAGGTGTTCCGGATCCTGCCGCAGGACTTCACCGAGGCCAGCGGCGAGCTGACCCCGTCGCTCAAGGTCAAGCGGCAGGTCGTGCACAAGACGTACGCCGCGGAGATCGCGGACATCTACCGTCGCTGACTACCATCCGTCACGTGCCCGCCTCGACACCCAGCCAACCGCAGACGCAGCCCCTCGCCGCTGCCGCTCGTGTGGTCCTCCTCGCGCTGGTCGCCGCCCTGACCCTGTTCGCCACCGGCGAGCTGGCCCAGCTCTGGTGGGTCGCGCTGCTGGGCGTCGCCGGGCTGCCCGCGGTGCTGGCCCCGCAGCACCGGCTGCTCGGGCCGCTCGGCCGCTTCGCCGAGGTGCTCGTCCTCGGCCTGGCCGCCAGCAAGGTCGCCGCCGACACCCATCTGAACGGGGTCACCGGCGGGGTGGGCGCCTCGGCGATACTGCCGTACCTCGCCGTGCCGGTCACCGTGACCGCGCTGCGTCGCCGGTTCTCCGAGGGCGCGGCGCTGCTCGCCGTGGTCGCGGCCACCCTGCTGGTCAGCGCGGCCGTCACCGAGGTCGGCGGCGGACGGCAGCTCGGCCAGCTCGGGTACGTCGCGGTCTGTGCCCAGTGGCTGATCCTGGCCGCCCTCGGCCTCTACACGGCCGGCATGCTGCAGCGGGTGATGCGGGTCCGCGCCGAGGGCAAGCCACAGCCGTACGCGGAGGCCACCCGGTTGCTGACCCAGCTGCGTACGGTCGCCCGCCAGCTGCCCGGCGCCACCCTCGACCCGGGCGGCATCTCCGAGCACCTGCTGGAGGAGCTGCGGATGGTGGCGAAGACCGACCGGGGCGCGGTGCTCTCCGCCAGCGGTGGCGGCCGGCTGGTGGTGCTCGCCCAGATCGGCGCGGACCGGGTGGACTGGGAGACCACGCTGGACGCGGACTCCGCGATCGCCGACGCCTGGGCCAGCCAGCAGCCGCAGACCGCGGCCCGCTCGCAGGCCCGCTCGCAGCACTCCGGCGAGGTCTCGGCGCTGATCGTGCCGCTGGTGGCCGGGGTGCGGACGGTCGGTCTGGTGGTCCTCGAGGCGGACACCGCGCACGCGTACCCGCCGCCGGTGGTGTCCCGGGTGACCGCGCTGACCGGCCCGGCGGCGCTGCGGCTGGAGGCCGCGCTGCTCTTCGACGAGGTCCGGTCGCTGGCCACCAACGAGGAGCGCCAGCGGCTGGCCCGGGAGATCCACGACGGGGTCGCCCAGGAGCTGGTGATGGTCGGGTACGGCATCGACAACGCCCTGGCCACCGTGCACGACGACACCGAGGAGACCGCCGACTCGCTGCGTACCCTGCGCCAGGAGGTCACCCGGGTGATCACCGAGCTGCGGCTGAGCCTGTTCGAGCTGCGCAGCGAGGTGGACCGGCACGGCGGTCTGGCCGCCGCGATCGCCGAGTACGCCCGCACCGTCGGCGCGTCCGCCGGCCTGCGGGTGCACCTGTCCCTGGACGAGTCCACCGCCCGGCTGCCCGCCGCCACCGAGGCGGAGCTGCTGCGCATCGCCCAGGAGGCGGTGACCAACGCGCGCAAGCACGCCGGGGCGTCGAACCTGTGGGTAACATGTGCGGTCGACCCCCCGTACGCCCAGATCGAAGTGTCGGATGACGGTCACGGCATCGGTGACCAGCGCCCCGACGGGCACTACGGCCTTGCGATCATGGCGGAGAGGGCGGAACGTATCCGGGGCCGGCTGGAGATCAGGCCACGGCGCCCCAGCGGCACGACTGTGGCGGTGGTACTCGGCTCCTCGCCCCGGCGCGATAAGGTGCGCGGCAGCGCAGCAGCAGAAGGGGAGTAACCCGAGCATGACCACTAGCCCGGCACCGGCCACCCGTACCAAGGTGCTCCTTGTCGATGATCACGACCTGATCCGCAAGGGACTGCGGCACGCCTTCGAGCGGGACCGGCAGTTCGAGGTCGTGGGCGAAGCCGCCACGGCCGCGGAGGGCGTACGCCAGGCCGGCGCGCTCCAGCCGGACGTAGTGATCATGGACCTGCGGCTGCCTGACGGCAGCGGCCTGGAGGCGACCCGCGCCCTCCGCAAGTCCAGCGCGTCGATGGGCATCGTCGTGCTCACCATGTACGCCGGCGACGACCAGCTCTTCGGTGCCCTGGAGGCGGGGGCGAGCGCGTTCGTGCCGAAGACCGCCCCGGCCGACGAGGTGGTGGCCGCCGCCCGGCATGCCGCCTCCTCGCCCAGCGCGTTCACCGCCGCCGACCTGGCCGAGGCGATGAAGCGCCGGCTGGCCCCGTCGGGCCCGCAGCTCTCCCCGCGGGAGGGCCAGGTGCTGCGGCTGCTCGCCGACGGCATGAGCGTCGCCGGCATCGCCAAGCAGCTGTTCGTCAGCGAGTCGACCGCCAAGACGCACATCTCGAAGCTCTACGAGAAGCTGGGCGCCGCCAACCGCGCCCAGGCGCTGATGACCGCGCTGCGGCTGGGCCTGCTGGAGGCCCCGGACGCGCCCAAGTTCTGACGACCGTCCGACAGCTCGCGCAGAGGCCCGCGTCCGTGTCCCGGACCGGGCCTCTGCCGTGTTGCGGGCGGCCGACGAGCGCGTACGGTGCGGGGCGGTCGCATAGCGACGGTGCTCTTTGCACCGGGACGACACACACAGGCACAATACGCGGGTGGCCAGCGCGGGCATCGAGTCCGCGCGCCGTCGACACAAAGGGGCGGGCGATGCAGCGGCCGGACTGGGCACCTGACACGATCGACATCGAGCGCCCGAGCGTGGCCCGCATGTACGACTACTACCTCGGCGGGTCGCACAACTTCGCGGCCGACCGGGCGGCCGCTCAGGCCATGGTGGCCGCCGTGCCCGAGGCCCCGCTGATGGCCCAGGCCAACCGGGCCTTCCTCCGCCGGGCGGTGCAGTTACTGGCCGAGTCGGGGGTGCGGCAGTTCCTCGACATCGGCTCCGGCATCCCGACCGTCGGCAACGTGCACGAGATCGCCCAGCGGGTCGACCCGGAGTGCCGGGTGGTCTACGTCGATGTCGACCCGGTCGCGGTGGCGCACAGCCGGGAGATCCTGGCCGGCAACGACCGGGCCACGGTGATCCGGGAGGACCTCCGCCAACCGGCGGCGATCCTCGGCCACCCCGAGGTCAACCGGCTGCTGGACTTCACCCAGCCGGTCGCCGTGATGATCGTGGCGGTGCTGCACTTCATCCCCGACGCGGACCGGCCGGAGGAGGTCCTGCGGACGCTGCGGGCGGCGCTGGTCCCGGGCAGCTACCTGGTCATGTCACAGGCCAGCGACGACGGCCGCACCGGGACGGGCGAGCGGGCCGACGCCGAGCAGGTCTACCGCCGCACGGACAACCAGCTCTGGATCCGCAGCCGCGGCGAGTTGGCCTCGCTCTTCGACGGTTTCGAGCTGATCGACCCGGGCGTGGTCTGGGTGCCGCAGTGGCGCCCGGAGTCGCCGGAGCAGGCGGAGAACGCCGAGCGTGCGGTCTTCCTGGGCGGCGTCGGGCGGCTCGGTGGGTGACGGCCCCGCCGCCGTGACCCGCTCCTGCCTTGAAACCTTCGCGCGGGCCTGGGCCAAGGCGGTCTCCGGGACCAGCTACCTGCCGATGACCCAGGCCCAGCTGGAGGCCCTGCTCCGGCGGCTCACCGAGCGGCTGGTCGTGGCGATCCGGGCCGACCCGTTCGACCTGCGCGTCGGCCAGCAGGTCGGCGCCGAGCTGGTGCAGGCGCACATCGCCTCCGCCGAGGGGCTGGGCCGCACCATCGAGGTGATCCAGCTCCGCCTGGTCCGTGACCTCGACCTGGTCGCCGACGACGTCGAGGACCGGATGGCCCGGGTGCTCGCCACGGTCGCCACCGGGTACGCCCGCGCCCTGCGCGACCGCACCCTCGACGAGCAGGAGGCCATCCGGCGGGCCGCGATGATGGCCCAGGTGCAGGCCGAACGGGCGCTGCGGGACAGCGAGGCCCGCTTCCGGCACCAGGCCACCCACGACCCGCTGACCGACCTGCCCAACCGCACCCTGTTCACCGAACGGCTCACCGCCGCACTCGGCGAGCCCGGCCGGGGCGCCGACCGGATCGGGGTCTGCTTCCTCGACCTGGACCGGTTCAAGGTGGTCAACGACACCCTCGGTCACCAGGTCGGCGACGCGCTGCTGGTGTCGGTGGCGCAACGGCTGCGCCGGGCCCTCGGCGAGCACCTGGTGGCCCGGCTCGGCGGCGACGAGTTCGTCATCCTGGTCGAGCGCACCGGTTGCACCGAGGACGCGGTCAAGGTCGCCGAGGCCGCCCTCGCGGCGGTGAGCGAGCCGGCGCTGGTCGACGGGCACGAGCTGGCCGTGTCGGCCAGCATCGGCATTGTGGAGCGACCGGTGGCCGGCACCACGCCGGTGGAGCTGATGCGAGCCGCGGACAGCACCCTGCACTGGGCCAAGGCGGCCGGCGGGTCCCGCTGGTCGATCTTCGATGTCGATCGCAACCGTCGTGAGCTGGCCCGGTACGCCCTCTCCGCGGCCATCCCCGCCGCCCTGGACCGGGGCGAGTTCTACCTCGACTACCAGCCGCTGACCTCACTGCGGGACGGCCGGGTGCTCGGCATGGAGGCGCTGGTCCGCTGGAGCCACCCGGAGCTGGGCGTGCTCCGGCCGGACAGCTTCATCGGGCTGGCCGAGGAGACCGGCCTGATCGTCCGGCTGGGCAGTTGGGTGCTCGCCGAGGCCTGCCGGGAGGCCCGCACCTGGTCGGCGGGGCACGACGACGCGCCGTTCGTCAGCGTGAACCTGGCCGTCCGGCAGCTGCACCGGCCGGGCCTGGTGCAGGAGGTGCGGGGCGTGCTCGGGCGGACCGGGCTGCCCCCGGAGCGACTCCAGTTGGAGGTCACCGAGAGCACCATGATGAGCAAGGTCGCGGAGCCCGTACGCGCCCTGCGCGTGCTCAACGGCCTCGGGGTCCGCGTCGCCATCGACGACTTCGGCACCGGCTACTGCAATCTGGCGTACCTGCGGGACCTGCCGGTCACCGAGCTGAAGGTGGCCGGCGAGTTCGTGGCCGGGCTGCGCGCCCCGGCCGACGATCCGGGCAGCCGTACCGACGAACGGATTGTCGCCTCGCTGGTCTCGCTCGCCCACGCGCTCGACCTGACCGTCACCGCCGAGGGCGTGGAGACCGCCGAGCAGGCGGACCGGCTGCGGGCGATCGGCTGCGACGCCGGCCAGGGCTGGCACTTCGGCCGCCCCGCCCCCGCCCACGAGGCCCTCGCCCACTCGGCCTGACCCCCGCACCCCGGCTTGATCAACTCAATGTGCGGCATCTTGTGGTCAAATCCGGCAACGAGACCACCGTTTGCCGCACACGGAGTTGATCAGCGGGGCGCTGGACGGGCGGCGCAGCGGCGAGGCGCTGGACGGGCGGCGAGGCGAGGCGGCGGACGGGTCAGCCGGCGAGCAGGTCGGCCATCCGTTCGGCCTGGGTCTCCCAGCGCCACTCCTTCTCCACCCAGGCGCGGCCGGCCGCGCCGAGCTGGCGAGCCAGGTCCCGGTCGGCGAGCAGCGTCGCCACCCGGTCGGCGAGCTGGGCCACATCCCGGCCCCGGACCACGTACCCGGTCTCCCCCTCCCGGACGGCGTCGGGCGCGCCGCCGGAGTCGCCGGCCACCACCGGCAGCCCGGTCGCGCTGGCCTCCAGATAGACGATCCCCAAGCCTTCGACGTCCAGCCCGCGGTTGCGGGTACGGCAGGGCATGGCGTAGACGTCGCCGGCCGCGTAGTGGGCGGGGAGCTCGGCGGACGGCACCGAGCCGGTGAAGACCACGTCCCGGTCCACCCCGGTCTGCCTGGCCAGCTTCTCCAGCGTCGCCCGGTACGGCCCGCCGCCGACGATCAGCAAAGCCGCGTCCGGCACCCGGCGGCGGATTTCCGGCAGGGCCCGGATGAGCATGTCCTGCCCCTTGCGCGGCACCAGACGCGAGACGCACACCACGACGGGCCGGTCGGCCAGGCCCAGCCGCAGCCGCACCCGTTCCCCGTCCACGGCCGGGTGGTAGGTCTCCACGTCGACGCCCGGCGCGAGCCGGCGCAGCTCGGTCACCCCGTCCAGCACCCGGGCCAGCCGGACGCGGGTGTACTCGCCCAGGTAGGTGGTGACGTCCACGCCCCGGCCGATCCGGCGCAGCGCCGACCGCGCGCCGGGCAGCGCGGCCCAGCCGGCCTCGTGCCCGTGGGTCAGCGCCACCGCCCGCCGGATCCCCGTCCGCCGGCGCAGCCCCGCCGCGAGCAGCCCCAGCGGGGCCGCCGCGCCGAACCACACCGTGTCGCAGTCGTACGCCCGGGCCAGCTTCGCGGCACGGCGGGCGATCAGCGGGGTGGGCAGGAGCACCTTGGTGCGTTCCCGGATCACCTCGAAGGGCTGGTCGGCGTCGAACTTGGCGGCGCCCCGCCAACTCGACGCGTACACCACCACGGAACCGGGGGGCTGGCGCACGGCGAGGTTGTGCACGAAGGACTGGATGCCGCCGGGGCGGGGCGGGAAGTCGTTGGTGATCAGCAAGGTCCGGCTCATCTGCCGATCTCCCTGGCGTAGGCGCGTGCGGCGGCCATCCGCTCCACGGTGGACGGATGGGACGCCGACCAGAGGTACTCCCAGCGCGGCGGGTCGGGCTCGGCCAGGTTGACCCCGGCCAGGCGGCGCTGCATCGCCTCGAAGGTGGCCGGGTCACCGGTGAGCGCCAGCGCGTGCGCGTCGGCCCGGGCCTCCACCCGCCGTGACATCAGCGCCTGCGCCGGAGTGGCCACCAGACCGGCCACGGTGATCAGCGCGATGAGCAGCGGGAACGCCCGGGGCTGGGCGATCGAGTCGACCCCGGCCAGGCGCAGCAGCGGCGGCCAGGAGCCGACCAGGTAGAGCGCCGCCACCGCGGCGGCGGCGCCGAGCGCCCCGACCAGCGTGCCGACCCAGACGTCGCGGTCCTTCGCGTGCCCCAGCTCGTGGGCGACCACGCTGGTCACCTCCTCGGGGGTGGCCTCGCGCAGCAGGGTGTCGTAGACCACCACCCGGCGGGTGGGCCCCAGCCCGGAGACGTACGCGTTGACCGCCCGGGTACGCCGGGACGCGTCGGCGACCAGCACGTCGCGGACCGGCACCCCGTCCCGGGCGGCCATGCTCATCAGCTCGGTGCGCAGCGGGCCGGGCTCCATCGGGGTGAACCGGTTGAACACCGGCTCCACCAGCACCGGCAGCACGAACGACAGCAGCACCACCAGCCCGGCCGCCCCGGCCGCGCCGAACGCCCACCACCAGCGGGGGGCGAGCCGGACCACCGAGTAGAAGCCGAGCAGGACCAGCGCGCCGATGACCGCGGTGACCGCGTACGACTTGACCAGGTCCACCGCCCAGCCGCCCCAGCCCTGGGTACTCAGCCCATAGCGGACCAGCACGGTGTGCCGCCAGGCGGCGAAGGGCAGGGTGAGCAGATCGGCGACGAGCATCACGGCCAGTCCGCCGAGCACCGCCTGTGCGGTCCAGTGCCCGCCGAAGGGCCGGCCGACGAGTTCCACGAGCCGGCCACCGATCGGGGTGAGCCCGAGCACGAGAGCCACCACCAGGCCGACGACCAGCGCCAACCACCCGGCGGGACGCAGCGCGGCGTGGAACGCCCGGCCCCGGGCCACCTGGTCGACCGGGAGGGCCCGCAGCGCGGCGAGCTGGTCGGCCCGGGGTGCCGGCGGCCGGCTCCACGGGATCAGCAGCGCCCCGGCGACGACCAGCGCCACGACCAGCCCGGCGAGGGTGAGAAGCGCCCAGGCGCGCGGCGTCACCGCCACACCCCGCCGTCGCGCCGTACCCTGATCATGCCGTACCTCCCGCCGTGAGCGCTCATCCTATTGCCTGGCACGGCCGCGCCGGACCCGGCTTGATGATCCACACGAGTTCGCGGAACGTGCGGCAGCGGGACGCGCCGGCCATGGCCACACCGGTCGCCCGGCCATCGGGGCGGCACGCCCTGGGGATCAGGCGATCCGGCGGCGGCCCGGACGCCGACTGGAGCGGGCGGTCTCGACCGACAGCACGTCGACGTCGAAGCCGGCCCGGGCGAACACCTCGATGGCCCGGTGCTCGGCGGGGCCGAGGTCGGCCACCGGCGAGCCGGTGTCGAGCAGCGCGGTCACCAGGCAGCCGGCGCAGCCGGCGCCGCGGATCCCGCAGGTGTCGCAGTCGATGAGCATCAACGCCTCCAGGCGCCTCGCCGGTGGCGGGCGGGAGACAGGTCCGTCGCCGCCCGACCACCGTCGGTCACCACGACGCTAGGCGAGGGGTGCGACAGAACCGGACAACGAGGCAGCAGCCACCCCGAATCCGATCATCAGGCGGCAGAACCAGCCGCCGCTTCTGGGAGCGGGCGAGGCCCCTAGGAGCGGGCGAGGCGCCGCAGCAGCGAGTCGGCGCCCAGCGGGTACGCGCCGTGCCGGCGTACCCCGTCGGCGACCTCACGGTCGGAGGAGACCACCACCACCGGCCGGCCCGGCGGCTCGGCGCGGACCAACCGGCGGATCAGCTCGTCCGCGGTCTCCCCCTTACGGGAGAAGAGCACCCGCACCCCGCGCGGCGTGGGTGGCAGCCCGTGGATCCGCTCGGCACCGTCGAAGACCACGGTGATCTCGTCCCCGGTCTGCGCGGCGATCCCGCCCAGCCCGGTGATCAGCCGTTTACGCTGCTGCTCCAGCGACATCTCGCCGAAGCCACGCTTGGTGACGTTGTAGCCGTCGATCACCAGGTGCGCCTTGGGCAACGCGAGCAGCTGGTCCAGCCGGGCCGGGTCGTCGGTGTCCCGGGCGCGGGCGGCCGCGCCGGCCGGGGTGGCCGCCGACTGGTCGGCGAAGGCGTCGGCGACGAAGTCCGCGGGCAGCTTCTCCACCGGGTCGAGCGCCAGCTCGCGGCGCAGCCCGACCGCCGCCTGGCCGATGGTCTCCAGCAGCAGCCACAGCTTCGCGTCGTCAACCGAGCGGGCCTCCTTGGCGGCGGCCCGGGCCACCCCCGCGGCGGATTCCGCCTCCGCCAGGCGGGCCCGGACGCGTCGCAGCTCGGCGTCCGCGTCGGCCGCCGCCCGGGCCGCCCGGCCCCGCTCGGTGGACAGCATCTCGGTGGCCTTGCGCTCCCGGGCCTGGGTCTCCCGCAGTGCGCGGGCCAGCTGCCGGGCCTCCTCGCGGAGCTGGCCCAGCTCCTCCCGCACCCGGGCCAGCTCGTCGCGCAGCTTCTCCGCCTCGACCCGGGCCACCGCCCGGTCGTGCTCGGCACGGGCGGCCCGCTGCTCGGCCTCGCGGACCAGCTCGGCCACCACCGCGCTGTCCGCCTCCGCGCGCACCGCGGCGCCGCTGGCCTCGATCAGCTCCCGCCAGCCCCGCGGCCGGGCCAGGTACGCCAGGGCGGCCACCTCGACCGGGTCGGCGGCGGCGGGGGCGGTCCCGTCCATGACGGCCGCGCCGAGGTCACCGGCGTCGGCCAGCACCCGCGCGGTGATCCGCTGCCGGAACAGCGGGTCGGCGGTGAGCTGGGCGGCGATGGCCGGGGCCCCGAGTCGGGCGCGCCGATTGGGGGCGAACTTGGCGACCCTGCGCAGCGGGACGGGCACCTCGTCGGCGGGCAACCCGGGCAGCGCGGCGGCGGTGAGCGCCACGATCCGCTGCCGGACCGGCTCGGGCAGCACCGGCTCGGGCTCGCACGCGGCCGACCCGCCGGCATCGACCTGGGCGTCGCCCGCGTCCGCGCCCGGGCCCGGGCCCCGCGGGTTCTCACCGGTATCGTCCACGGCGGCCACCGGCTCCTCCTCGGGGAGGTGGTCGTCGTACGGCTCGGTGAGGGGCATGTGGCAAGTCTCCCACCGCGGACGGGCCCACCGCCCGGTGAGTGAGCCGATCTCTCATCCTAAGCCCGTGGTAACGGCTGGGGCAGGTGGGACGGGAGTGTCGGACCCGGCCGTTAACGTGCGCGGGTGACCCGAGCGGAATACGTCCAGGAGACGCTGGCCGGCCTGGACCCGGCGGCGGGCCCGGGAATCGACCCCGCGCTGCCGCTCTACGCGACCACGTTCGTGGTGGTCGACCTGGAGACCACCGGCGGCGCGCCGGACGGCGGCGGGATCACCGAGATCGGCGCGGTGAAGGTGCGCGGCGGTGAGGAGCTGGGGGTGCTCGCCACCCTGGTCAACCCGGGCGAGCCGATCCCGCCGTTCATCACCGTGCTGACCGGCATCACCCAGGCCATGCTGATCCCCGCTCCGCCGATCGAGCAGGTGCTGCCGAGCTTCCTGGAGTTCATCTCCGACGCCGTGCTGGTCGCCCACAACGCCCCTTACGACGTGGGCTTCCTCAAGGCCGCCTGCGCCAAGCACGGCTACCGCTGGCCCAACCCCCGGGTGCTGGACACCGCGGCGCTGGCCCGCCGGGTGCTCACCCGCGACGAGGTGCCCAACCGCAAGCTGGGCACCCTGGCCGCCTACTTCCGCACCGCCACCCAGCCCACCCACCGGGCGCTGGACGACGCGAAGGCCACCGTCGACGTGCTGCACGGGCTGATCGGCCGGCTCGGCGGGCACCGGGTGGACACGATCGGCGAGGCGATCAAGTTCGCCAGGGCGGTCACCCCCACCCAGCGCCGCAAGCGGCACCTCGCCGACGGGCTGCCGAAGGTGCCGGGGGTCTACATCTTCCGGGCCGCCGACGGCCGGCCGCTCTACGTCGGCACCTCCGGCGACGTCGCCACCCGGGTCCGCAGCTACTTCACCGCCGCCGAGAAGCGGGCCCGGATCTCCGAGATGCTGGCCGCCGCCGAGCGGGTCGACGCAGTCGAGTGCGCGCACTCGCTGGAGGCGGAGGTCCGCGAGCTGCGGCTGATCGCCGCGCACGCGCCACCGTACAACCGGCGCTCCAAGTACCCGGAACGCCAGGTCTGGCTGAAGCTCACCGACGAGGCGTACCCCCGGTTGTCGATCGTGCGCGACCTCGCCCCGACCGACACCGCCTACCTCGGCCCGTTCCGCTCCAAGCAGGCCGCCGAGCTGGCCGCCGCCGGCTTCCACGACGCGGTGCCGCTGCGCCAGTGCACGCACCGGCTCTCCCGGCGCACCACCATGCCGGCCTGCGCGCTGGCCGAGCTGGGTCGCTGCCCGGCACCCTGCGAACACCGGATCACCCCCGAGGAGTACGACCACCGCGCCGCCACCCCGTTCCGTACCGCCACCACCGACGACCCGCAGGTGGTGGTGGACGCCCTGCTCGCCCGCATCGAGGTGCTCTCCCGCGCCCAGCGCTACGAGGAGGCCGCGGTGGCGCGGGCCCGGCTGGCCGCGGTGCTGCGCGTGGCGGTCCGGATGCAGCGCCTGGTCGCGCTGACCCGCATCGCCGAGCTGGCCGCCGCCCGCCCGCACGCCCGCGGCGGCTGGGAGCTGGCCCTGGTCCGGCACGGCCGGCTGGCCGGCGCGGGCGTCTCGCCGCCGGGTGTCCATCCGCGACCGACGCTGAACGCCATCCGGGCCACCGCCGAGACCGTGCTGCCCGGCCACGGCCCGGTCCCGGCAGCCTCCGCAGAGGAGACCGAACGCATCCTGTCCTGGTTGGAGCGACCGGAGACCCGGCTGCTGGAGACCTCCTCCGGCTGGGCGTCACCGACCACCGGCGCGGGCCGATTCCGTGCCCTGCTGACCAAGGCCGAGAACGGAGCGTCCCACCAACTCTCGACCGAACGCTCATGACCAAGTGTCCGATCGGACTACGTCGACTCCTTTAGTCTGTTAAGAGAGTGCAGTCCTGCCCGTTTCGCGGGCCTGCTCCCGGTCGTCGGCGCGGCGACCGGGGGCCGGGGTGAGGAGGTGTCCCAGGTGGACGTCGACGCCGGACACGGCGCCGCCCTGGGCGGTGCCCTCCCGACCCAGCCAGGCGAGCTGCCGCTGACCCGCCGGCTGCGCTCCCTGCTCACCTGGCCCACCACCGACACCGACCCGGTCGGCGCGCTGGTCCGCGCCCACCGCGGCATCCACACCAACGCCGACGCCTCCGTGCTGCGGCGCGCGTACACGATCGCCGAGAACATGCACCGCGGCCAGTTCCGCAAGAGCGGCGAGCCGTACATCACGCATCCCCTCGCCGTCGCCCAGATCTGCGCGGACCTCGGCATGGACACCACCACCCTGGTCGCCGCGCTGCTGCACGACACCGTGGAGGACACCCGCTACACCCTCCAGGCGCTCCAGGAGGACTTCGGCCGCGAGGTGGCACACCTGGTCGACGGGGTGACCAAGTTCGACAAGGCGTTCTACGGCAAGGCCGCCGAGGCGGAGACCATCCGCAAGATGATCGTCGCGGCCGGCAAGGACGTCCGGGTGCTGATCATCAAGCTGGCCGACCGGCTGCACAACATGCGTACCCTCGGCGTACGCTCCGCCGCCTCGCGGGAGCGCATCGCGCGCAAGACCGAGGAGGTGCTGGTCCCGCTCTGCGACCGGCTGGGCATCCAGGCCCTCAAACGCGAGCTGGACGACGTGGTGCTGCTGCACCTGCACCCCGAGGAGCACGACCGGATCGCCCGGCACGTGCACGACCGGCCCGGGCGGGACGCCTACCTCGCCGACGTGGTGGCCAGGACGAAGGTGGCGCTGCGCCGCAGCCGGGTCGATGCCGAGGTCTCCCCCCGCCCCCGACACCTCTACTCGATCTGGAAGGACACCATCGCGGGCAGCCACGCCACGCCGTTCGACCTGCCCCGCATCGCGATCGTGGTGGACGGCCCGGCCACCGACTGCTACGCCGCGCTCGGTGCGGTGCACGGGCTGTGGCGGCCGGTGCCGGGTCGCTTCAAGGACTTCATCGCCTCTCCCAAGAACAACCTCTACCGCTCGCTGCACACCAGCGTCTGCGGCCCGCAGAACCAAACGGTCGAGGTGCTCATCCGCACCGCGGAGATGCACCGGTCCGCCGAGTACGGCATCGCCGCCAACTACCGCTTCCCGTGCCCGGCCGGGCGCGCCGCCGACCGGGCGGACGAGCTGGCCTGGCTGCGCCGGGTGCTCGACTGGGAACAGGAGACCGTCGACCCGACCCAGTTCATGGAGTCGCTGCGCTGCGACCTCGCAGAGGCACAGATCCAGGTGGTCGCCGACGGGCGGCAGGTGGTCCTCCCGGCCGGCGCGACCCCGGTCGATCTCGCGTACGAGCTGGGCAGCGAGCGGGGCGACCACTGCCTCGCCGCGCGGATCAACGGGCGGCTGGCCCCACTCTCCTCCGAACTGAAGGAGGGCGACGTGGTGGAGATCTTCACCGAGAGCGACGCGGAGAGCGGCTTCGAGGCCGACGTCGCCCCGCGCGGGCCGCGCCGGGAGTGGCTGCGCTTCGTCAAGTCGCCGCACGCCCAGATGCAGATCAACCGGTGGTTCGCCGAGCACACCGAGCCGGGCATCTCGATCGCCGACAAGGTACGCCTGGGCCGGGCCACCATCGGCCTCGCGCTGCGCAAGCACAACCGGGGGCTGGCCAGCGACCTGCCGCTGCTGCGGCTCTCCGAGGAGCTGGGCTACCCGGACCTGGAGACCCTGCTGGTGGCGGTCTTCGATCGGGCCGTCGAGCCGGACACGGTGGTCCAGCAACTGATCGACCTCGTCGACCACCGCAGTGGCTAAAGCCGTTCCCCCGGCGCGCCCGCGGGCGCACTAGCCTGAGGGCATGATCCCCCGCGCGCGTGCCAACGGACGGGCCCTCGGCTACCACCTCTTCTACCGCCTCCCCGTCCCGCTGCGGCGGCGACTGGTCCGGCTGGCCGTGCCCAAGTACATCGTCGGCGCGGTCGCCCTGGTCCGGGACGCCGAAGCCGAGGGCGTGGGGCGGCTCCTGCTGCTGCGCCAGCCACCCGGCTACAGCTGGACCCTGCCGGCCGGGCTGCTGCAACGCGGCGAGGCCCCGGTGGTGGGCGCGGCCCGCGAGCTGTACGAGGAGTCGGGCATCCGGCTCTCCCCGGACCGGCTCCGCCCGGCCGTGCCCAACGCCCTGGTGCACGCCAAGGGCTGGGTGGACGTGGTCTTCGAGACCGAGGTGCCGGCCTCGACCACGCAGCTGGCCGTGGATGGCGCCGAGGTCCTCGAGGCGGCCTGGTACCCGCTGGACGACCTGCCCCGGCTGAGCCGGGCCACCGCCAACCTGCTCGGTTACTACGGCATCGGCCCGCGCGCCGGCGAGGTGCCGCCGGCGACGCCACCGAACGCGTGACCGGCCTCGGGTCGCGTCCCGGCCCCGGCGGCCCGGCCGCCGCGAACCTTGCCGCCGAGGACCCGGCCGGCCCGGCCTCCGCGAACGTTGCCGGTGAGGATCCGGCCGGCCCGACCAAAGCGAACCGCTCCGCCGGAGCGAACCATCACGCCGGAGCGGGCAGCCCCACCGGAGCGGGGGGTCCGGGCTGGCGGGCGGCGGTGGACGTCTGCGCGGTGGTGCTCGCCGCGGGCGAGGGCACCCGGCTGCGCCCGCTCACCGAGCGGGTGCCCAAGGCGCTCTGCCCGATCGGCAACGTGCCGCTGCTGGACCGGGCCCTCGACCGGCTGGCGGGGCTCGCCCTGGCCGGTCCGGAACGCGTCGCGGTGAACGCCTGCTACCTGGGCGACCTCGTGGTGGCGCACGTCGGAGCCAGGGCGCACCTCTCGGTCGAGCCGGGCGACCCGCTCGGCACCGCGGGTGGGCTGGGCAACCTGCGGGACTGGATCGCCGGACGGGGCGTGCTGGTCGGCAACGCCGACGCGTACCTGGCCGATCCGGACGTCCCGCCGGGGCCGGACGTCGCGGCGCTGCTGGACGGCTGGGACGGGTGGAGCGTACGCCTGCTCGGCCAGCCGGCCGACGACCCGGCGGCCCCGGGGACCTTCAGCGGCCACCGGTTCGTCGGGTTCTCGCTGCTGCCCTGGCGGCTGGTCCGGGACCTGCCGGCGATCTTCGGCGACCTGGTCCGGACGGTGTGGCGGCCGGCGGAGGCGGCCAGCGCGCTGGAGGTGGTGCCCTACCGGGGCACCTTCTACGACACCGGCACCCCGGCCGACTACCTCGCGGCCAACCTGCACGCGGCCGGCGACGACAGCCTCGTCCACCCGTCCGCCACCGTCACCGGCCGGCTGCACCGGGCGGTGATCGGCCCGGGGGCGACCGTCCGGGGCGAGGTTGTCCGTGCCGTGGTCTGGCCCGGCGCGTCGGTCGGGCCGGACGAGCTGCTCACCGACACGATCCGTGCCGGGGACGCTCTGACCGTCCCGGCCGCCCGGATCCCGTAGCCGGGGACGGGCTGACCGGCCGAGCGCCTAGCATGGGCGACGACGCCGACGAACGGAGAAATATCCCGTGATCACCGCGATCGTGCTGATCGACTGCGCCACCGACTCCATCCCCGAGGTGGCCGAGACCCTGGCCAACCTGCCCGGCGTCAGCGAGGTCTACTCGGTGGCCGGTCACGTCGACCTGATCGCCATGATCCGGGTCCGCGAGTTCGAGCAGATAGCCCAGGTCATCGCCGGCAGCATCTCCAAGGTGCCCGGCGTGATCAACACCGAGTCGCACATCGCGTTCCGAGCCTACTCGCAGCACGACCTGGAGCAGGCGTTCGCGATCGGGCTGGCCAACGCCGACTGACCCCGGTATGCGTAGCGGCCGGTCCACCCCGCGGGGAATGGACCGGCCACCATCGGTCGTACGGGTCAGCTCTGGCTCGGCGCCGGGGTCTCCTCCGTGGTGCCCGGAGCCGGCGTCTCGGTGGTGCCCGGAGTCGGCGACTCGGTACCACCCGGAGTCGGGGACTCGGTGCCGCCCGGAGCCGGCGTCGAGGTGCCGCCCGGGCTGGGCGAGCCGCTGGCGCTGGCCTGCGGGACCGGGACGCCCAGGGTCTCGGCCAGCGACGTCAACGCGTCGAGGTGCGCCTGGAGCACCGGCAGCGCGTCCTGAGCCAGCGTGATCACCGACTGCTCGGAGCCCTGCGAGATCTCGGTCTGGGTGGCCTGGATGGCCTGAACGTGGCTGTTCAGCTCGGCGGTCACCCACGCCTTGTCGAAGTCGGCCCCGCTGAGGCCGTTCAGCTGGTTGATGACGTTCTGCTGGTCCGTGGTCGGGTTGTTCGGCAGCTGGACGTTCAACTGCTGCGCGGTGGACTTCACCGCGTCGTCCAGCTGGGTGAAGTCCGTCACGAACTGCTTGCCCAAGTCCTTGACCTGGGCGTTCTGGCCCTTCTGCTGGGCCAAGTTGCCCATGGTGATCTCGGCCAGGTTCACCTGGTGCATGGCCTGCAGGTACTGGGTGTCCTGGGTTGACGGCTGTGCCGCGGCCTGCGCCGCCGCCGCGGCGGGCGCCACCCCGACCACCACCATGGCGGCCAGGAGTCCGAGGCGCTTGATACCCAACATCTTTCCCCCCCTTTTTCGTTGGACCGCACGGATACCCGGTTGACGAGGGTTATTCCTGCGAATCCACCCGTCCGGGTCAGGGGGTTGCGGGGCAGTGGAGCGGAAGCACGAGGCACTCGGTGGGCGGGACGGGACGGACGGCGTGGAAACGGCCGTGGCGCCCGCCGGGAATCCCGGCGGGCGCCACGGTCAGTGGGCTGGGGCAGGTCAGCGACGGCTCTCGCCGCTGCCGATCTCCTCGCGCTCCGGTCGGGGCTCGACCGGCGGGTGCCCCGGCGAGACCGGCGCCTCGGCCGGCCTCTCGATCGGGTAGAAGAAGCCCCGGACCGCCGGGCCGAGGGCGCCGAGCCGGTTCATCTTCTTCGGGACGACCCAGCCGGCGTAGTCCAGCGCACCGTGCTCGTCGTGGCCCTCGGCCGCGCTGAGCGGCTGGTGCACCTCGACGAACCGGCCGTCCGGCAGCCGCTTGATGATGCCGGTCTCCACGCCGTGGGCCAGCACCTCCCGGTCGTGCTGCTGGAGCCCCAGGCAGATCCGGTAGGTGAGGTAGTACGCCACTGGCGGGAGGACCAGCAGGCCGACCCGGCCCGCCCAGGTCATCGCGTTCAAGCTGATGTGGAACTTGTCGGCGATGACGTCGTTGCCGCCGGAGAGGGTCAGCACGATGAAGAACGCCACCGCCATCGCGCCCACCGCGGTGCGGGCCGGGACGTCCCGGGGCCGCTGGAGCAGGTTGTGGTGGCGGTTGTCCTTGAGGCGGCGGGCCTCCAGGAACGGGTACATCGTCGACAGGCCCACCAGGACGCCGGGGAGCACGACCGTCGGCCAGAACAGCGGCGGGATGACGTAGCCGTCGCCGATCGGGATGTAGATCCCCCAGGGGGGCATGAGGCGGGTCGAGCCGTCGAGGAACATGACGTACCAGTCGGGCTGGCTGGCCGCGGAGACCACCCAGGCCTCGTACGGGCCGAAGTACCAGATCGGGTTGATCTGGAAAATGCCCGCCATCAGGGCGATCACGCCGAAGACGACCATGAAGAAGCCGCCCTGCTTGATCGCGTAGCGCGGGAACATCCGCTCGCCGACCACGTTGTCGTTGGTCCGGCCGGGGCCGGGCCACTGGGTGTGCTTCTGCTTGAAGACCAGGCCCAGGTGGGCACTGATCAGCGCCACCAGCAGGCCCGGGATGAGCAGCACGTGGGCGATGAAGAACCGGCTGATGATGATGGTGCCCGGGAACTCCCCGCCGAAGACCGACGTGGTGACCCAGGAGCCGATCACCGGGATCGACAGCATGATGCCGGAGGCGATCCGCAGACCGGTGCCGGACAGGCCGTCGTCAGGCAGCGAGTAGCCGGTGAAGCCGGCCAGGAAGCCCACCCAGAACAGCAGCGAGCCGATGATCCAATTGGTCTCGCGCGGCTTGCGGAACGCGCCGGTGAAGAACACCCGCAGCATGTGCACCACGATCGAGGCCATGAACAGCAGCGCCGCCCAGTGGTGCATCTGCCGCATGATCAGACCACCCCGGACATCAAACGAGATGTCCAGGCTGGAGGCGTACGCGGCCGACATCGGGGTGCCCCGCAGCGGGGCGTAGCTGCCGCTGTAGATGACCTCGGTCATCGCCGGCTCGAAGAAGAAGGTCAGGAAGACACCGGTCAGCACCAGCACGATGAACGAGAAGAGCGCGATCTCGCCGAGCAGGAAGGACCAGTGGTCGGGGAAGACCTTGTTCAGCAGCTTACGCAGCGGGGTGGCCGCCTGGAAGCGGTCGTCCAGCGCCCCGGCGGTCTTGCCCGGCAGCGCTGCTGCGTCAAACTTTCTGCGCTTCATGGCCGCTCCCAGAAGTCGGGACCGATGGTTTCGGTGTAGTCGGACTTCGCCACGAAGAAGCCTTCCTCGTCCACCTCGAGCGGCAGCTGCGGCAGCGGCCGGTTCGCCGGGCCGAAGACCGGCTCGGCGTTGCGGGTGATGAGGAACTGCGACTGGTGGCAGGGGCAGAGCAGGCGGTTGGTCTGCTGCTCGTAGAGGCTCGCCGGGCAACCGGCGTGCGTGCAGATCTTGGAGAACGCGACGAAGTTGCCCCACATGTAGTCGCGGTTGTGCTTCTTCCCCGCGTTGGCGGCGCGCGACGCCTGCGCGTCCTCGTCACGCAGGTGGATCAGCAGGGTCGGCGAGTCGGCGTACCTGTTGCTGACGCCGCCGTCGACGCCCGGGAAGACGGTGAGCTGACCACCGACGCTGACGTCCGCCGGGCGGATCGGCCGGCCGTCCTCGCGGATCAGCCGGATCTTCTTCCCGTCCACCGGCTTGAACCCGGTGGTGAACATCTGGTTGTTCTTGTGCGGGTTCTCGATCAGGCCACCGATCAGCGGCGCCGCGACCACCGCGCCGACCGGCGCGAGCCCGGCGAGCAGCGACACACCGAGCAGCGGCCGCCGCCGGACGCCCAGCTCGTCGGCCATGTAGAGCATCGTCTCGCCGGTGATCCGGCGGTCCTCCGCGGGGCCCGGCTGGTCGTGCCGGTCCTGGATCGAGACCTCCTTGGGCAGCAGCTTCTTGCCCCAGGTGAGGATGCCGAAGCCGATGCCGAGCAGCGCGACGCCGAGGGTCACGCCGAGCAGCGGCGTATACCACTTGTCGCCGCCGTGGCCCGGCTCCCACTCCCACGGCCACCAGATGTAGACGACCAGGAACGCGGTGGCGGCCGCGCCGGTCAGCAGGAAGAACAAGGCCACCGTACGGGTCAGCCGGCGCTCCGCCTTGCTGCCCGGGACCACCTGCGGCTCGTAGTGGACGATCTCGATGTCGTCCCGCCGCGCGCCCTCCTGGACGATCTCGAACCGGGAGACCCGGGGGTCGTTCACGTCGAGCGGCTCCCGCCCCTGCGGGCGCTCGGTGTGGATGCTCATGCCGCCACCTCGCTACGGATGGCGCCGGGGGTCGACGCCACAGCACTGAAACGAATGGTCTGCTCGGTCACGACTTGCCCGCAATCCACAGGCTCGCGAAGACCAACGCGACGATGCCGACCAGGAAGATCGCCAGACCCTCGGTCGACGGGCCGTACCGGCCGAGGTTGAAACCGCCCTGGTCCTGGTCGGACTTCAGGGTCTGCTGGATGTAGGCGATGATGTCCGCCTTCTCCTGCGGAGAGATCTGGTTGTCGCCGAACACCGGCATGTTCTGCGGGCCGCTCAGCATGGCGGCGTAGATCTGCCGGTCGCTGGCCGGGTGCAGGCTCGGCGCGTACTTGCCCGAGGAGAGGGCGCCGCCGCCACCGGTGAAGGCGTGGCACTGCGAGCAGTTGATCCGGAACAGCTCGCCACCGGTGGCCACGTTGCCGTTCTGGTGCAGGTTGTTGCCCGCGGGGACCTCCGGGCCGCCGCCGAGCTCCTGGATGTACTGGCCGAGTTGGCGCACCTGCTCGTCGGTGAACTGCGGGTTCTTCCGCGGGGCCTGGGCCTCCTGCCGGGCCATCGGCATGCGGCCGCTGCTGACCTGGAACTCGACCGAGGCCGAGCCGACACCGATCAGGCTCGGACCACGGCCCACGACGCCCTGGGCGTTGCGACCGTGGCAGGTCACACAGCTCACGTCGAACAGCGCCTTGCCCTCGTTGGCGGCGGCGCTCAGGGGCGGCGTGTCCTGCGCCTGCACGCCGGGGGCGAAGACGGTGTAGGCGCCGCCGGCCAGCATCAGCGCGGCGGCCAGCCGGACCGCGGCACCCAGCCGGCGGCGGCCCCTGCTGCGCGCTACGGGCCGCCCGCGCAGCCGCGCGAGCAGACCGCGTCGGCGGTCGTTGTCAGAAGTCATGACCTGTGTCCTTAACCGGTTGGACCTTGTCTCAGGGGACGGAGCAGCGGCGCGGTATGTGACGCGCCAAGATCACTGGAGCCAGTAGATCATGGCGTAGAGCCCGATCCACACGACGTCGACGAAGTGCCAGTAGTAGGAGACGACGATCGCCGATGTGGCCTGCGCCGGAGTGAACCGGCCCATGGTGGTACGGATCATGAAGATGATGAAAGCCACCAGACCACCGCTCACGTGCAGACCGTGGAAGCCGGTGGTCAGGTAGAACATCGACCCGTACCCGTCTCCGTTGATCTTGACGCCCTCGTGCACCAGGTTGCGGTACTCGTTCGCCTGGCCGAGCACGAAGATCAGGCCCATCACGAAGGTGATCGTGAACCACCTGCGGAGGGAGTGGACGTCACCCTTCTCGGCCGCGAAGACACCGAGCTGGCAGGTCACCGAGGACAACACCAGGATCACCGTGAAGGTGGTCGCGTAGGGGATGTTGAGGACCTCGGTGTGCTTCTCCCACTGCTCCGGTGCCGCCGCGCGGATCGAGAAGTACATCGCGAACAACGCCGCGAAGAACATGAGTTCGCTGGAGAGCCACACGATCGTCCCGACGCTGACCATGTTGGGTCGGGTCAGAGAGTGGATCCGGCTCTTGTCAATGGCTGGGGCCGCAGTCACGCGGTCATTATTGCCCTTGACCGGGAACGACGATCAGCGGGGTAGCAAACCCGCACCCCAGTGGCCCGATCGGGGTCGTCCGCTTCGCCTGACCTACCCTGAAAAGCGTGCTGCACGTCGACCCGATCTTCGCCGCCACCTCGGGCGCTCCGCCACGCGTCGCTCCGGTGATCCTGATGGCGGGGGGTGAGGCCGTCCCGCCGCCGTTCACCGTCGCGCGGATCGTCACCGAGACGCGGCTGAACAGCTGGCTCACCCTCGGGCTGATCCTCGCCGCCGGCCTCTACCTGTACGGCGTGTACCGGCTGCGGCTTCGCGGTGACCGCTGGCCGGCGATCCGGACGGTGTGCTTCCTCGTCCCCGGCCTGGGCGGGATCGCGGTGGTCACGCTCAGCGGGCTGGGCGCGTACGACACCACGCTGCTGTCGGTGCACATGGTGCAGCACATGGTGCTGTCCATGCTTTCGCCGATCTTCCTGGCGCTGGGTGCCCCGGTGACGCTCGCCCTGCGCACCCTCTCGGTGCGGCCCCGCAAGCGCCTGCTGGCGATCGTGCACAGCCGGATCGCCCGGATCTACAGCTTCCCGCTGGTCGCGTTCGCCATCTTCGTGGTGAACCCGTTCGCGCTCTACTTCACCGACCTCTACCACTACACCCTGCAGCACGAGTGGGCGCACGAGCTGACCCATGCCCACTTCATCATGACCGGCTGCGTCTTCTTCTGGCCGCTGCTCGGCCTGGACCCGCTGCCCGGGCGCTGGCCGTACCCGGCCCGGGCGCTGTTGATGCTGCTCTCCGTGCCGTTCCACACCGTGCTCGGGCTCACGATCATGCAGAGCGCCACGCTGTTCGGCGGGGACTGGTACCCGTCGTTGCACCTGAGCTGGTCGGACCCGCGGAACGACCAGGTCGTCGCAGGTGGCATCCTCTGGGCCGGCGGCGAGTTCGTCAGCGTCACCATGCTGGCCGTGCTGGTCGTCCAGTGGATCAAGCAGTCCGAGCGCGAGGCCCGCCGGCTGGACCGCGAGCTGGACCGCCAGGAAGCGCGCGAGCGTGCCGCACAGAACGCCGGCTGAGCCCCGCTGCGACAACTCCAGCTCGGCTGGCGGCCATAATTCGGCCTCCGCGCCGCTACGCGGCGCTCCGGACCGAATGAAGGCCGGTCTGGCGCCGCGCCGCGACCTGGAGCCGTCGAGGGGTACGCCGGGGCGGGCCATTCAGCCGAATGTGACGCCCGCTACGATCAGCGGGCAGCTACGAGGTGGGAGCTAGTCAACGATGAGCGATCGTGTGTGCACCGTCCTGCTCTACAGCGACGACCCGAAGGTCCGCGACCGGATGCGGCTCGCCGTCGGCACCCGACCGGCGCCCGGGCTCGAGATCGAGTTCGCCGAGGCCGCCGACTACGCCGAGTGCGTCCGGCTGGTCGACGACTACGAGATCGACCTGCTCCTGCTCGATGGCGAGGCGACCCCGGGCGGCGGAATCGGCATCGCCCGCCAGATCAAGGACGACCGGGACGACGCCCCGCCGACCTGCGTCGTGCTCGCCCGCGCCGCCGACCGCTGGCTGGCCGCGTACGCCGAGGTCGACGCCACGCTGACCCACCCGCTCGACCCGGTGACCACCGGCACCACCGTCGCCGAGCTGCTGCGGCGCACGCACGCCGTGGCCTGAGCCGCCCCCCTCGGTGCCACGGCAGCGTGGCCGTGGCACCGGCACTACGGCCATAATTCGGCCTCCGCGCCGCCAGCCGGCACTACGGACCGAATGAAGGCCGTCGGCCATGATTCGGCCTCCGCGCCAGGCGGCGCTCCGGACCGAATGAAGGCCGCCACATCCGCTTTCCACGCCCCGCTCGGGAGGCCCGCCATGGGCGAACGGACCTGGCCGCTGTTGCTCAACGCGCTGTTGCACAGCGAGGAGCTCTCCACCGCCGACACAGCCTGGGCGATGGACGAGATCATGACCGGCTCGGCCAGCCCGGCGCAGGTGGCCGCCTTCGCGGTGGCGCTGCGTGCCAAGGGCGAGACCCCGGCCGAGCTGGCCGGCCTGGTGGAGGCGATGCTCGGCCGGTCCGTCGAGGTCGAGCTCCCCGAGGAGATCCGAACCACCGCGCTGGACGTGGTCGGCACCGGTGGTGACCTCGCGCACACGGTCAACATCTCCACGATGACCGCGCTCGTGGTGGCCGGGGCCGGCGTCCGGGTGGTCAAGCACGGCAACCGGGCCGCCTCCTCCTCGTGCGGCACCGCCGACCTGCTGGAACACCTCGGCGTACCGCTGGACCTGACTCCCGAGCAGGTGGCCCGGTGCGTGACGGAGGCCGGCATCGGGTTCTGCTTCGCGGCCCGGTTCCACCCCGGGATGCGCCACGCCGGGCCGGTCCGCCGGGAGGTCGGCGTACCCACCTTCTTCAACTTCCTCGGCCCGCTGACCAACCCGGCCCGCCCCCGGGCCGGCGCGGTCGGCTGCTTCGACCTGCGGATGGCGCCGGTGATGGCGGCCGTCTTCGCGGCCCGGGGGGACTCGGTGGTCGTGATGCGCGGCGAGGACGGGCTGGACGAGTTCACCACCGCCGCGCCGACCCGCGTCTGGGTGGCCCAGCAGGGCACCGTCAGGGAGGCGCTGCTGGACGCGACGGAACTTGGGGTACCCCGGTCCACCCTGGCCGACCTGCGGGGCGGCGACGCCGCGTACAACGCCGGCGTGGCCCGGCGGCTGCTGGCCGGCGAGCCCGGTCCGGTCCGGGACGCGGTGCTGGTGAACGCCGCGGTGGCGCTGGCCACCCAGGGCCCGCTCGACGGCGACCTGACCGAGGCGCTGCGGGCCGGCCTGGCCCGGGCGGCCGAGTCGATCGACTCCGGGGCCGCCGCCGGCGTCCTGGACCGGTGGCTCCAGGTCGGCCGCTCGCTCTGACCGGCCGAACGCACGTGAAAAGGCCCGCCTCCCCTGACCGGGGAGGCGGGCCTTTCGTCCGTCAGCTCAGTGCTCGGCGGTCCGGCGGGTGCCGCTGTAGTACTCGAAGAGCAGGCCGCTGGCGGCGAGGATGACCGCCACCGCGCCCACGCCCAGCAGCCACAACTGCCAGAAGACCAGCCCGAGACCGGCGACCGTCGCGGCCAGGGCCAGGCCGAACGGCCAGTAGCTGCCCGGGCTGAAGAAGCCGAGCTCGCCGGCGCCGTCGGCGATCTCGCCGTCCGGCCGGTCCTCCGGGCGCAGGTCGATACGGCGGGAGACGAACCAGAAGAAGCCGCCGCACATCGCGCAGAGCAGGAACGACAGCAGCAGCGCCACGGTGCCGACCCACTCGACCCGACCGCTCTGGCCGGCCGTCCAGCCGGCGTAGAGGGCGGCGATGCCGCCGAGGAACGCCCCGACGATCAGGAAGATTTTCCACTCGGTCTTCATTGCCGGATCCCTCAGCTTCCCACGCCGGCCGACGCGTCGGACGGGTTGAAGTTGTTCTTGGCGCGCCGGGTGTCGAACGGCTTGGTCGTCTGGGCGAACTCGGGCTCGCCGATGGCCTTGAGCGCCTCCTGCGTCGACTTGCCGGCCTTCTTCTCCGCGAGGAACTGGTCGTACTTCTGGGGCGAGACGACCCGCAGCTCGAAGTTCATGAAGGCGTGGTAGCTGCCGCACAGCTCGGCGCAGCGGCCGACGTACCAGCCCTCCTGGTCGAGGCTGGAGACCTCGAAGACGTTGCGGATGCTGCCCGGGAAGACGTCGCGCTTGAACAGCAGCTCCGGCACCCAGAAGGAGTGGACGACGTCGCGGCTCTGCTCCTCGAACCGGATCGACCTGCCGGTCGGCAGGACCAGCACCGGGATGACATCACTGGTGCCGAGGACCGAGGCCACGGTGTTGGCGTCACGGCCCTGGCCGTCACGGTAGTTGAACTGCCAGTTCCACTTGAAGGCGACGACCTCGACGGTCACGTCCGGGTTCTTCGTGAGCTTGTCCACGCCGGTCTGCACCACCGCCGTGTAGTAGAAGAGCACGGAGACCACGAGGATCGGCGCGATGGTGTAGAGGAACTCCATCGGCATGTTGTAGCGGGTCTGCACCGGCAGCTCGTTGCCGCGCTTCCGGTAGCGGATCACGCACCAGAAGATCAGACCCCAGACGAACACGCCGACCGCGAGCGCCGCGATGCAGGACGCGATCCACAGGTCGTACATGCGGTGCGACTGCGGCGTGATGCCGCCCTGCGGCCACCCGAAGCCGCCGACCGCCCCGCCGACGTCACAGCCGGTGAGCAGTACCAGCAGCGCGGCTCCGCCGAGACCGAGCCCGGCGAGCCGACCAGCACCACGCCGCCGGCGTCCACCGGCCCCTGGGGAAGCGCTGTGCCGTACGGCCGACGACCGTACCTCCGAACTCCTTGCGACCACCTGGTCCTGCCTCCCTAGCGCGCCGCGGTGGTTGTTTCCTCCAGCACCGACGGCAAAGGCGTCACCGACGGTCGCAGATTACTCGACCATGACGGGCCTGACCGTCTTGGGGTCACTGTCCGCCCCCATCCGGGTGTTGCGGGCCGGACGGCGCGATAGCGTCGGCCTTCGTGAGCGAGCGAACCATCAGGCACAGCGCCATGGAGCCTCATGGCCGATCGGAGCGGAGCGGAGATCGGCCATGAGCACATCCCCGGTCTATCTGGACGCGGCCACCGCCGCCCCGCTGCATCCGGTCGCGCGGCAGGCGCTGCTGGCGGCGCTGGACGACGGTTGGGCCGACCCCGGCCGGCTCTACACCCAGGCCCGTCGGGCCCGTCAGCTCCTCGACGCCGCCCGGGAGGCCGCCGCGCAGACCCTCGGCGTCCGCACCGACGAGCTCTCCTTCACCCCCAGCGGTACGGCCGCCGCGCACGCCGCCGTGCTGGGCGGCCTGGCCGGGCGGCACCGGGTCGGGGTGACCCTGGTGCACTCCGCGATCGAGCACTCCGCGGTGCTGCACGCCGCCGAGCGGCACGTGGCCGGCGGCGGCGAGGCGGTCTCCGTACCGGTGGACCGGCTGGGCCGGCTGGACCTGGACGCCTGGACGGCGACGGTGGGTGCCCCGGGGGTGGCCCTGGCGGCCCTGATCGGGGCCAGCCACGAGGTGGGCACGGTGCAGCCGGTGCCGGCGGCGGCCGAGGCGTGCGCGCAGGCGGGAGTGCCGCTGTACGTCGACGCGGCGCAGCTGGTCGGCCGGGCACCGCTGCCGGCCGGCTGGTCGGTGCTGACCGCCAGCGCGCACAAGTGGGGCGGGCCGCCCGGCGTCGGGCTGCTGGTGGTCCGCAAGGGCACCCGGTGGGAGTCGCCGTTCCCGGCCGACGAGCGGGAGTCGGGGCGTACCCCGGGGGTGTTGAACCTGCCCGCGGTGGTGGCCGCGGCGGCGAGCCTGCGCGCGGCGGCGGCCGACGCGGCGGCCGAGACGGCCCGGCTGGCGCCGCTGGTGGACCGGATCCGGACCCGGGTGGCGGCCGAGGTGCCGGACGTGGAGGTGGTCGGCGACCCGGTGGACCGGCTCCCCCACCTGGTCACCTTCTCCTGCCTGTACGTGGACGGCGAGGCGCTGCTGCACGCGCTGGACCGGCGCGGCTTCGCGGTCTCCTCCGGCTCCTCCTGCTCCTCGTCCACCCTGCGGCCCTCGCACGTGCTGGAGGCGATGGGGGTGCTGTCGCACGGCAACGTCCGGGTGTCGCTGCACCGGGAGACCACGGAGGCGGAGGTGGAACGCTTCCTCGCCGAGCTGCCGGGGGTGGTCGCCGACCTGCGCGCCGAGGCGGGAGTGACGGGGCTGTGAGCGAGCCGGACGAGGTCCTGGACTGCCGGGGCCAGCGGTGCCCGCTACCGGTGATCAACCTGGCCCGCCGGCTGCCCGAGCTGCCCGTCGGTGCGGTGGTGCGGGTGCTGGCCGACGACCCGGCCGCCGCGGTGGACATCCCGGCCTGGTGCCGCATGCGCGGCCAGGAGTTCGTCGGCGCCCACCCCGACTCCCCCGCCTACGACGTCCGCCGCGCCCACTGACGCCCGCACCCCTTGATTAAGAGGTTTGCGTCACGGGCCCGCCGCCGGCGGCATGACACAAACCTCTTGATCAACACGGGTCCGGTCAGCCGCAGTGCTCGACGGGCGAGGTGTAGGTGGAGCCGCCGGTGCTACCGCCCCACGTCACGCAACCCGGCGACGAACGGATCACCGGCCCCGCGTAGTACGAGAAGTTGCCGGAGTCCGTCGATCTCGTCGAGCCCTGCGGTTCGAGGAAGGCGCTCGTGGCGGTGGCCGTACCGACGTTCGCCATTTTCAGGGTGACCACGCAGTTCTGGCTGGTCGTGCCCTTCCACAGCAGGTTGGCGGTGCCGGCCGAACCGAGCTTCGCCGAGTCGATGACCTCGAATCCGCTGCCGCACACCGCGGCCGGGTCGTACGACGTGGCGCAGTTCTGGCTGGTCACCGAGGCGTTCGGGTAGGAGAAGGTGGAGCCGTTGAAGACGGCCTTGATGATGTGCGACTGGGAACGGTCCGGGTAGCGCACCTCGAAGTGCAGGTGCGGGGAGATGTTGTTGCCCGGCTTGCTGGTGTTGCCGACCTATCTGGCCGAGGCTCGGCGGCTGCGCTCCACAGTGCAGGACGAGATGACCCGCCCCAGCTGACCCAGCCCGCGCCCACCCCCACCGGCACCGGCCCAAAGCGCTGGGCGGGAGGGGTCAGCGGAGGTAGGTGAGGATGGCGGGGAGGGGGTCGGTGTCGATGGCGGTATCCACCACCAGGCGGGGGCCGATGATCGGCTCGTACTCGGCGCGGCGGACCAGGGCCTGCTCCCAGGTGGGGAGGAACTCGTCGGGGAGCCGGGCCTCGACCCGCCGCCGGTGTTCGGCCTCGTCCCCGCAGTGCACCTCGATCACCCGTAGCGGCACGCCGGCCCGTACGGCCAGGTCGTGCCAGAGACCGCGGGCGCTGGCCACCGGGTTCACCGCGTCCACCACCACGCTCAGGCCGAGCCCGAGCTGCACCTCGGCGAGCCCGGCGACCGCCCCGTACGCCGCCATCCCGGGCACGTCGCCGACCAGGCCGTACCGGTGCAGGGACCGCTCCACCGGGTCGACCGGCAGCACCGGGGCGCGCAGCGCGGCACCGACCCGGGCCGCGAGGGTGCTCTTGCCCACCCCGGGCAGCCCGGCGAAGGCGACCAGCAGCGGGCCGCCGGCGCCGGGGCGGGCCGCCGGGTCCACCGGGCGGCCCGGATCACGTACGCCGGAGGTCACGGCAGCAGGTGCGGCCGAACGTCCTCGGCGGCCGCGTCGCCGTACGACTCGGCGAGCCGCTTGACGAACAGGTCACGGCGAACCTGGTATTCCTGGGTGCCGACGGTCTCCAGCACCAGGGTGGCCAGCAGCGAGCCGACCTGGGCGGCACGCTCCAGGCCCAGGCCCCAGGAGAGGGCGGCGAAGAAGCCGGCCCGGAAGCCGTCGCCGACGCCGGTCGGGTCGACCGCCTGGATCTGCCGGGCGATCGGCACGTGGATGGTGTCGAAGTCCCGGCCGGCGATCTCCGCGCCGTCCTTGCCCAGCGTGGTGATCCGGACCTTGACCCGGTCGAGCAGCTGCGCGTCGGTGAGCCCCGCCTTGCTCAGCAGCAGCGACTTCTCGTAGTCGTTGGTCATCAGGTACTCGGCACCGTCGATCAGGCCGAGGACCTGCTCCCCGTCCATCCGGGCCAGCTGCTGGGACGGGTCGGCGACGAACGGGATGCCGCGCTCCCGGCACTCGGCCGAGTGGCGGATCATCGCCTCCGGGTCGTTGGCACCGACCAGCACCAGGTCGAGACCGCCCAGCCGGTGCGCCACCGGGGCCAGCTCGATGTTGCGGGCCTCGCTCATGGCACCGGCGTAGAACGAGGCGATCTGGCACATGTCGGTGTCGGTGGTGCAGACGAAGCGCGCGGTGTGCGCCACCTCGCTGACGTGCACCGAGTCGCAGTCGACGCCGTGCCGCTCCAGCCACGACCGGTAGTCGGCGAAGTCGGCGCCGACCGCGCCGAGCAGCACCGGAGACAGCCCGAGCTGGGCCATGCCGAAGGCGATGTTCGCCGCCACGCCGCCCCGGCGGAGCACCAGGTCGTCCACGAGGAACGACAGCGACACCTTGTGCAGCTGGTCGGCGAGCAGCTGGTCGGCGAAGCGACCGGGGAAGCTCATCAGGTGATCGGTGGCGATCGAGCCGGTCACGGCGATCTTCATGTCAACCCTCGTGGTCGGGAGCACGGCGCGGTCAGCCTACCGGTCACCCCGGCCCGCCGGAGGGGGTCGGTCGACAACGGGTTGCCCGCCGGACGCCCGTGCGTCACCGCCCGGACACCCGCCCGGAAGAACCGCAACGGCGGGACCGCCCGGTGAGGAACGGTCCCGCCGTTGTCGGGTATGTCATCCGTCGGCCCGGTGCGGGCCGCCTCGACTCAGCTGAACGAGTCGCCGCAGGCGCAGGAGTTGCCGGCGTTCGGGTTGTCGATGGTGAAGCCCTGGGCGTCGATCCGGTCGGCGAAGTCGATGGTCGCGCCGGCCAGGTAGGGCGCGCTCATCCGGTCGACGACGACCTCGACACCGTCGAAGTCGGTGACGATGTCACCGTCGAGCGACCGCTCGTCGAAGAAGAGCTGGTACCGCAGGCCGGAGCAGCCGCCCGGCTGAACGGCGACCCGGAGCCGCAGGTCGTCGCGGCCCTCCTGCTCGATCAGGGCCTTGACCTTCTGCGCCGCGACGTCGGTGAGGACGACGGTGTTGGCGGCCTTGGCCTCGGTCGACTCGGTCTGCGCTGGCGTGGTCACGTGGAAATCTCCCTGCGCGTGTGGGTCCGGACGCACTGGCCAACGTACCCCGTCGCCCAGTCATTCCCGGTGTGGTCCAGGTCCGATCGTACGCCGCCCCGGCGAAGGCCACCCCCGGTGCCATGACTCCGCCGGGAAACCACCGGGATCCGATCATCGGCTCCACTGCCGGGCCAGCCGGGCGCCCAGCGCGCGCAGTCCCTCGGCCGGCCGGGCCAGCGCCGCCTCCAGCCCGCCGCGCTCCTCGCCGCCGAAGTGCTCCACCAGGCTGTACGCCTCGGTCACGCCCGCCGCGGCCGCCTCCCGCCGCCCGGTGCTCACCTGTCCCGCCAGCACCACGCAGGGCACGCCCCGGTCCCGGGCGGCCCCGGCCACTCCGGCCACGACCTTCCCGCGCAGCGACTGGTGGTCGAAGGACCCCTCCCCCGTGATCACCAGATCGGCGGCGTCCAGCGCGGCGTCCAGCCCGATGGCCCGGGTGACCAGCCCGACGCCGGACTCGCACCGGCCGCCGAGGGCGAGGATCGCCGCGCCGAGGCCGCCGGCCGCGCCGCCCCCGGGCAGCGCGCCGGGCCCGGGCGGGCAGCCGGGCAGCTCGCGTTCCAGCACCCCGGCCCAGCGCTCCAGCGCCGCGTCGAGCAGCAGGACGTCGGCACGGCTGGCGCCCTTCTGCGGGCCGTACACGTTGCTGGCGCCGTGCAGCCCGAGCAGCGGGTTGTCGACGTCGGTGGCGGCGACCAGGGTGGCCCCGCGCAGCCGGGGGGCGCCGTCCAGCGCGGCCACCGCCGCGAGGGCCGCACCGCCGTACGGCAGGGCCCGGCCGGCCTCGTCGAGCGCGGTGACGCCCAGCGCGGTGAGCATGCCGGCGCCCCCGTCGTTGGTGGCCGAGCCACCCAGCCCGACCACCACGGTCCGCGCTCCCGCCTCGACCGCGGCCGCCACCAGCAGCCCCAGCCCGTACGAGGTGGTGGCCTTCGGGTCTCGCTCGGCGGCGGACAGCAGGTGCAGCCCGCACGCCTGGGCGCTCTCCAGGTACGCGGTCCCGTCGTCGGTGAGCAGGATCTCACCGACGGCGGGCCGGCCGAGCGGGTCGACGGTCGGCACCGACAGCCAACGCCCGCCGAGCGCCTCGGCGAGCACGGCGACGAACCCGGGGCCGCCGTCGGCGAGCGGGCGGATCAACAGCTCGTCGGCGGGGGTGGTCGTCCGCCAGCCCTCGGCCACTGCGGCGGCCACCTCCTGGGCCGGCAGTGTGCCGGCGAACTTGTCCGGGCAGAGCAGTACGCGCATGCGCAGCAGTGTGGCAGGCCACATCGGCGGCGGCCGCGCGCCGGGCCGGCTGTGGGACGATGGGAGGCGTGACTTCGACCTGGGTTGAGCCTTCCAGCACCGCCACTGCCCTGCTGCTCCTCGGCCGCGGCAGCGACCCCGCCACCGAGCGTGGCGTGGAGTGTCCGGGTGACCTGCCCGCGCCGAGCGACCCCGGCCTGGTGGCCCGGGCGGCGGCGGCCAAGGCCGCGCTCGGCACCAAGGTCTTCGTGCTGGGCCACCACTACCAGCGCGACGAGGTGATCCAGTTCGCCGACGTGACCGGCGACTCGTTCAAGCTGGCCCGGGAGGCGGCGGCCCGCCCCGACGCGGAGTACATCGTCTTCTGCGGCGTGCACTTCATGGCCGAGAGCGCCGACATCCTCACCACGGACAGCCAGAAGGTGATCCTGCCCGACCTCGCCGCCGGGTGCTCGATGGCCGACATGGCGGTGCTGTCGCAGGTCGAGACCGCCTGGGACGTGCTGACCGAGCTGGGCGTCGCGCAGGACACCGTGCCGGTGACGTACATGAACTCGTCGGCGGACATCAAGGGCTTCGTCGGCCGGCACGGCGGTGTGGTCTGCACCTCGTCCAACGCGAAGCGGGCGCTGGACTGGGCGTACCAGCAGGGGTCGAAGGTGCTCTTCCTGCCCGACCAGCACCTGGGCCGCAACACGGCGGTGCGGGAGATGGGCCTCTCGCTGGACGACTGCGTCCTCTACGACCCGCACAAGCCGGGCGGCGGGCTCACCCCGGAGCAGCTCCGCGACGCGAAGATGATCCTCTGGCGCGGGCACTGCTCGGTGCACGGCCGGTTCACGCTGGACAGCGTCAACGACGTGCGGGAGCGGGTGCCGGGCGTCAACGTGCTGGTCCACCCGGAGTGCCGGCACGAGGTGGTCACCGCCGCCGACTTCGTCGGCTCGACCGAGTACATCATCAGGACCATCGAGGCGGCCCCGGCCGGCTCGGCATGGGCGATCGGCACCGAGCTGAACCTGGTCCGCCGGCTGGCGATCGCCCACCCCGACAAGCAGATCATGTTCCTGGACCGGGCGGTCTGCTACTGCTCGACGATGAACCGGATCGACCTGCCACACCTGGTGTGGGCGCTGGAGGAGCTGGTCGCGGGCCGCGTGGTCAACCAGATCACCGTCGACCCGGACACCGCGCACCACGCCCGGGCCGCGCTGGACCAGATGCTCGCCCTCCCGGGCGCTTGACCACCCTCGGTCATACCTATGGCACGGAAAGACACGGGACACCCCGGTTCGTGCCCTCGCTGGTGATGTGACCGATTCCATTTTCGTCACGGAGGGCTATGCTGCCGAGGCGACGACTTACGCGGGCCGTTTAACAGAGGCCGCGTTCCGGGTAGCGATGCAGATCGTGGACCCCACAATCAACACGACACCAACGCGCTGGAGGTTGCGTTGACCGACGACGTCCTGGTCGTACACGGAGGCACTCCCCTCGAAGGGCGGATCCGCGTACGCGGCGCGAAGAACCTCGTGTCCAAGGCGATGGTGGCCGCCCTCCTGGGCGACACCCCCAGCCGGCTGTTCGACGTGCCACGGATCCGGGACGTCGAGGTGGTCCGCGGGCTGCTCGACCTGCACGGGGTCAAGGTGAGCGACGGCGACGAGGACGGCGAGCTGGTCTTCGACCCGTCCAACGTCGAGAGCGCCAGCACCGACCAGATCAACGTGCACGCGGGGTCCAGCCGGATCCCGATCCTGTTCTGCGGCCCGCTGCTGCACCGGCTCGGCCACGCCTTCATCCCCGACCTGGGCGGCTGCCACATCGGCCCGCGCCCGATCGACTTCCACCTCCAGGCGCTGCGGGAGTTCGGCGCGACGGTCGAGAAGCGGCCGGAGGGGCTGCACCTGTCCGCCCCGAACGGGCTGCACGGCACCAAGTTCGCCCTGCCGTACCCGAGTGTGGGCGCCACCGAGCAGGTACTGCTGACCGCGGTGATGGCCGAGGGCGTCACCGAGCTGCGCAACGCGGCGGTCGAGCCGGAGATCATCGACCTGATCTGCGTCCTGCAGAAGATGGGCGCGATCATCAAGGTGCACACCGACCGGGTGATCGAGATCCAGGGCGTGCCGAAGCTGCACGGCTACACCCACCGGCCGATCCCGGACCGGATCGAGGCGGCGAGCTGGGCGGCGGCGGCACTGGCCACCCGCGGCCACGTCGAGGTGCTCGGTGCCCAGCAGGCCGACATGATGACCTTCCTGAACATCTTCCGCTCGGTCGGCGGCGAGTACGAGGTGACCGACCTGCGTCCGCCGCGGGCCGGCCGGCCGGGCCAGGAGGGTGGCATCCGCTTCTGGCACCCGGGCGGCGAGTTGAAGTCCGTCGCCCTGGAGACCGACGTGCACCCGGGCTTCATGACCGACTGGCAGCAGCCCCTCGTCGTGGCGCTGACCCAGGCCCGGGGCCTGTCGATCGTCCACGAGACGGTCTACGAACAGCGCCTGGGCTACACCACCGCCCTCAACTCGATGGGCGCCAACATCCAGGTCTACCGGGACTGCCTGGGTGGCACCCCGTGCCGCTTCGGCCGGCGCAACTTCAAGCACTCCGCGGTGATCGCCGGCCCGAGCAAGCTGCACGCGGCCGACCTGGTCATCCCGGACCTGCGCGCCGGTTTCAGCCACCTGATCGCGGCCCTCGCGGCCGAGGGCACCTCCCGGGTGTACGGCGTCGATCTGATCAACCGCGGCTACGAGGACTTCGAGGCCAAGCTGGCGGACCTCGGTGCACACGTAGAGCGTCCGTAACATCACACTGCGTTCTCCGCGCCCGGTGCACCCGCGATGTGCACCGGGCGCGGATGTTTGGCTACTCTTCACGAGTGCCGTCGCTGTTTCGTCGTAAGCCCGCCAACCTCGTCGAGGAGTCCGTCACCACGGTGACCGCCGACGAGGCACCCACCGCTGCCCGTTCCCGGGGTTACACCCCGAGCAAGAAGGAACTGGGCATGGTGACCCCGAAGCGGCCCGCCGCCAGCCGCCGGCAGGGCGCGCCGACCAAGCCGCTGACCAAGGAGGAGGCGCGGGAGCAGCGCCGGGTGGCCCGCGCCGAGGCGACGGCCGAGTTCCGCCGCGAGGGCGGCCCGCGCGACCGGGGCCCTGAGCGGCTGCTGGCCCGCAACGTGGTCGACTCCCGGCGTACGGTGGGCACCTGGTTCTTCGGCGGCGCGCTGATCGTGCTGCTCGGCTCCAACCAGGCCATGCCGCCGATCGTCCGGCTGGCCTCCAACCTGCTGTGGGGCGCGCTGGCGCTCGGCGTGTTGATCGACTCGATCCTGATCTCCCGCCGGATCAAGAAGCTGGTGCGCGAGCGGCATCCCAAGAGCACCGAGAAGCTCGGCTCGCTCTACTTCTACGCGATCATGCGCTCGATCACGTTCCGCAAGATGCGGGCCCCGCAGCCCCAGGTGAACCTCGGCGACAAGATCTGACCGGGCTCGGCCCGGACCCGGCCCCTTCCCGCCGCTGCGGGGAGGGGCCGACCTCATGCCACCCCGAGCAGGCGCAGCAGTGCGGTGGTGCCGGCCGCCGCGACCACGACCAGGACGAAGGGTGCCCGACGCCAGGCCAGCAGCAGCCCGACCAGCACCCCCGCCGGCCGGGCGTAGCCGGCGAAGGCGCCGGACTCGGTCAACGCGGCGGTCGCGGCGAGCGCGGCCAGCAGGGCGGCGGCGCCGACCGGCAGCAGCTGCCGGGACCACTCGGGCAGTTCCAGCCGGTCGCGCAGCAGCACCCCGGCGACCCGGAAGCCGTACGTGCCGGCGGCCAGGGCGATGATCACGGCGATCAGCATGACGCCTCCTCGTTGCGCGCGACCGCCCCCGGCCCGGGCGCGCGGGCGGCCTCCTCGTCGCCCCGGCCCGGATCGGGCACGGTGGCCGGGGACGGCGCGGTGGCCGGGGACGGCCCGCGGCGGCGCAGCGCGGGCACGACGACGGCGACGAGGGCGAGCAGGACCGGCAGCCCGGCGGGCAGGAACGGGGTGGCCAGCACGGCCAGCCCGGCACCGGCCAGCGCGACCCGGCGGGTCTGCGCGTCACGCAGGCTGGGCAGCAGCAGGGCGGCCAGCCCGGCCGGGAAGGCGGCGTCGAGTCCCAGCACGGCCGGATCGCCGACCGCACCGCCGGCCAGCACGCCGAGCAGGGTGCCCGCGTTCCAGGCCAGAAAGAGCAGCGCCCCGGCGACCCAGAACGCGTGCCGTCGGGCCGGCCCGGCCGGCCGGGCCAGGGCGAACGCGGTCGCCTCGTCGGTCATCAGGTAGCTGCCGAGCAGCCGCCGCCAGCGCGCCGGGCCGAGACTGCCCCCGAGGGCCAGGCCGAACGGCAGGTGCCGGGCATTGAGCAGCAGCCCGGCGAGGACCGCCGCGAGCGGGCTGCCGGCGGCCACCAGACCCACCGCCATGAACTGCGCGCCACCGGCGTAGACGAACACCGACATGGCGAGGGTGGCCCAGGCGGGCAGGCCGGCCGCCACCGCCACCGCGCCGAACGAGGCGCCGACGGCGAGCATCGCCGCGCCGATGGCGGCGACGTCGCGGAGCACGGCCGCGTCGCCCGTTCGATATGCCGTACGCATGGTCCATTATCCTGAACGCAACAACGCGTGTTCGTCAAACCGAACAAACCGATCTATGGAGCGAACAATGGCGGTCGACCCCGCTCCCCCGCTGGCCACCATCGCCGCCGCCCTGCGTCGCGAGCGCGATCGGGCGGGCATCTCGCTGACCGAGCTGGCCCGCCGGGCCGGCATCGCCAAGTCCACCCTGTCGCAGCTGGAATCCGGCGTCGGCAACCCGAGCGTCGAGACACTCTGGGCGCTGGGGGTCGCGTTGGGCGTGCCGTTCAGCCGGCTGGTCGAGCCGCCCACGGTCACCGTCCGGGTCGTCCGGGCCGGCGAGGGCCCGCGGATCCGCTCCGAGCACGCCGACTTCAGCGCCACCCTGCTCGCCGCCGGCGCGCCGCACGCCCGCCGCGACGTGTATGTGATGGAGCTGGAGCCCGGGGCCGTACGGGTGGCCGAGCCGCACACCCCGCGCAGCGTCGAGCACGTCGTGGTCGCCGCCGGGCGGATGCGCGTCGGCCCGGAGTCCGACCTGGTCGAGCTGGGTCCGGGCGACTACGCCACATTCCCCGGCGACACGCCACACCGCTACGAGGCGCTGGCGCCGGGCACCTTCGCGGTGCTGGTCATGGAGCACCCGTGAGGCGGGCCGCCCGTGGCCCGGCTCAGCCGATCTCCGCCGGGGCGCGGTAGAGCCGGGCGACGACCTCCTCGATGTCCGGCTCGACGATCGAGATGTCCCGCAGGGCGGCCAGACCGGCGAGCCCGGCCACCACCTCGGCGACGCTCGCCGACTCCAGCGCGAAGACCAGCCGGTGCCCGTCCGCCTCCATCCGGACCAGCGGGGCACCGGGCAGCGCCGGCGGCTCGGGCAGCGCGGCGTCCAACTCGGCGACGACCATCCGGCGGGAGCCGTACCGGCTGTGCAGCGCCGCGATCGAGCCGTCGTGCACCACCCGGCCGTGGTCGATCACCACGAGCCGCCGGCAGAGTCGCTCGATGTCGGCCAGGTCGTGGGTGGTGAGTACCAGGGTGGTGTCGCCGGCCCGGCCCAGCTCGGCCAGGAAGCCCCGGACGGCCTGCTTGCTCACCACGTCCAACCCGATGGTCGGCTCGTCGAGGAAGAGCACCTCCGGGCCGTGCAGCAGCGCGGCGGTCAGCTCGCCGCGCATCCGCTGGCCGAGGGAGAGCTGCCGGACCGGGGTGTCCAGGAACTCGTCCAGGTCGAGCAGGCTCCGGCAGCGGGCCAGCCGGGCCGCGTGCTCGCCCGCGGGCACCCGGTAGACGTGCCGGAGCAGGTCGAACGAGTCGCGCAGCGGCAGGTCCCACCAGAGCTGCGAGCGCTGCCCGAAGACCACGCCGATGCGTAGCGCCAGACGGGTCCGCTCGGCCACCGGCCGCAGCCCGCAGACCCGGGCCTGCCCCGCCGATGGCATGAGCACGCCGGTGAGCATCTTCAGGGTGGTCGACTTGCCGGCCCCGTTCGGGCCGATGTAGCCGACCATCTCGCCGCGTTCGACCCGCAGGTCGATACCGTCGACCGCGGTGACGGTGCGCCGCTCCCGACGCAGCCGGCCGACCTTCACCCGGACGGTGAACTCCTTGCGCAGCCCGCTCATCTCGATGACGCTCAAGACCCCGTACTCCGGTAGTGACGGATCCCGACGCGCCAGGCCAGGGCGGCGACCGCCGAAGCGACCACCGCGACGCCCGGCGCGGCCCAGCCGACCCAGGCGGGCAGGCCGAGCGGATCGGCCCGACCGAGCAGCGCCAGCGCCGGGTGGTAGCTGACGAAGGCGAAACCCATCCCGTACGCGAAGAGCGCGCGGAACCAGCCGCCGTAGACGGTGACCGGGTACGAGGTGAAGTCGCGCCCGCCGTAGGTGACCGAGTTGGCCAGCTCGCCCGAGTCGATCCAGTAGAAGGAGACGGTCGCGGTGGTCACGAAGATCGAACCGAAGAAGACCACGGCGGCGAGCGGGGCGACCACCGCCAACGCCGCCCGCCCCGGCGTCCACTGGATGCCGGCCGAGACGAGCGCCACCACCAGCACGGCCAGCCCGAAGATCGCCCGGGACACCTTGCGCAGCGGCAGGTCCATCAGCAACAGCTGGGGCAGCGCGGCCAGCGGGCGGACCAGCACCGCGTCGAAGAGGCCGGTGCGGACGTACCGGGGCAGCCGCTCGATGTTGCCGATCAGCAGGTCCGCGGTGGCGAACGCGAACGACGACAGGCCGACGATCACCAGCGTCTCGCGGAGCGTGAAGCCGCCCAGCTCGCGGGTGACGCCGAAGAGCACCAGCACGGTGACCACGTCGAACACCGTCGCCCCGATGTTGCCGACCAGGTCCACCACGAACGACGTCCGGTAGGCGGCCTGTGACCGGGCCTGCGCGCCCAGCAGCGCCCGGTACGCCGCCAGCGTCCCCGGCTCAGCCACCCTGCACCACCAACCGGCGCTCGGCCCGGCCCTGCACCAGCCGGCAGAGGGCGAGCAGCGCGACGGCCCAGCCGACCTGCACCCCGACCAGGCCGAGCTGCATCGGCGCCGGGTTCCGCTCGATCAGCACGTCGAGCGGGATCTGGAGCAGGCTCGGAAACGGGGTGCCGTACCGCAGCGTGGCCTCCAGCCAGCCGGGCAGGAAGCCCAGCGGGAAGTAGAGCCCGGCGAGCACGCCGGAGCTGAGGGTCCAGAGGATCAGTGGGCCCCGCACGTCCTGCAACCAGTAGGCCGTGGCGTTGACCAGGTAGCGGCAGCCGAAGCAGACCACCACGGCGAGCAGCACGGAGAGCGCGAACAGCGGCCACGTGGCCGGGCGGCGGGGCAGGTACACCTCGAAGAGGAGCAGGCCGATCAGCACCGGCGGCACCAGCCGGGACAGCGCGGCGAACCCGGCCCGACCCAGGTCGGTGGCGAGGTAGCTGGTCACCGGGTGGACCGGGCGAAGCAGGTCGGCGGCGACCTCGCCGGTGCGGATACGGTCGGCCAGCTCGGTCCAACCCCAGATCAGGACCACCGCCAGCAGCCCCTGCCCGACCCAGACGAAGGTGGCGAGCTGGGCGCGGTCGTAGCCGGCGACCCGGCCCGACGCGCCGGCCGCGGCGAGGAAGATGTAATAGCGCAGGAAGCCGAAGACGCTGTTGGTGACCACCCCCGCCACGGCGGCCTGGCGGTAGGTCGCATACCGCCGAAAACCACACGCCACTATCGCGCTGAATGTCCGAAACCATCGGGTAACGTTTGAGTCCGTGGGCGATGCCACAGTGGCGGTGACAGAGCCCACGCCGCTACCCTCCTTCCGCAGCCATGACGTGCCGGACCGGGCGACTCTACCGGCACGTCTGGTGCCCGGCGCGACAATTTCCAACGAGGTGACATCGCCGTGAGCGAGCGACGCGAGGCCCCGGGGCCGCGCCGCGCGGGCGGCGAAAGGGTCCCCCGATGAGCGGCTGGGACCGCTGGCGCGAGCCGGCCGAAGCATCCTGGGCCGCCGAACCCACCCACGAGTGGCAGCCGCAGTTCCCGGGTCAGCGCTACCCGGGCGACATCGGCATCGAGCACCTGACGCCGCCCGCGCCACGCGGCCGGGCCGCCGTCGTCGGCCGGGCCGAGGTGCACCTGATCAGCCCCGCACCGGAGCGGGACGGACACCCGACCAGCCCGGCGCCGGGTGACCCGCACGACGCGTACCCGGTGAGCCCGGCAGGCCCGGACGGGCGACGCGGCACGTACCCCGTCAGCCCGGCGAGCCCCGACGGGCGGCGCGGCGGGTATCCGGCCGGCCCGGCCCCGAGCGACCGGAATGGCGCGTACCCGGGACCCTCGGGTGGGGGCGAGCGGCGCGCGTACCCGGACGGGCGTGGCCGGGACGAGCCGCGCGCGGACGGGCGGCTGCCCTGGGCGGACCGGCGCCCGCGCGGCGACGTGCGCGCGGACGACGCCCCACGACGTGGCCCCGCGCCGCAGCCGGGCGACCGGTACGACCCGCGCGGCCCGGAGCGGACGCCGGACCGCGCGCGGGCCGCCGGCTGGCCGGAGGACCGGCACGACCAGCGCTGGGCACGCCCCGAGCCCGGACGGCGGATGCCACCGCCGGACGGGGAGTTCCGCCGACCGGTCTCCCCCGCGCCCGAGCCCGGCTGGCTGCCGGAGCCCGACGAGTTCCCGCACCGCCCCCAGCCGCGACCGGCCTGGTCGGAACAGCGCCGGGGCACGCCCGAGGGGCCGGCCGCAGCGGCTGCGCGTGGCCCGCTGGACCGGCGCGAGCCCGGCTCCGGACACCCGGCGGATCGGCGAGGCCAGGCCTTCGACGGCCGGGGCGACCGACGCGAGCCCGGCTTCGAACACCCGGCGGACCGGCGGGAGCGCGACTTCGAACGGCCCGCCGACCGGCGGGAACCGGGCTTCGACGGCCCGCCACGCCGCGAGCCCGACCCGCGCCGGGAGGCGGCCCCGCGGGCCGGTAACCACCCCGCTGCGCCCGTCACCCCGGACGGCCACCGGCGCCCCGTGGATCCGTACCGTGCGGAGCCCGGCCGGCGCGGTGGCCCACGTCCCGGCGCCCCCGGTCCCGACGAGCGCTGGGAGACCCGCCGCCCGCCGTCCGACTCCGCGCGTCCGCGCGCCGAGGAGTGGCCGCCCGCCGAACGGCGACCCCGCGGTGAGTCGGCCGCGTACCGGCCCGACGAGTGGCAGCGCCCGGCCGGCCCCGGCTGGCCCGGCCCGGACGGCCGGCCGATGCGCCCGGCCGACGAGGCGGTTCCCCGGCACGACAGTCGCCGACCCGAGCCGATCGCTCCCCGACCCGAGGACCGGTACCGGCCGGAGGACCGGCCGGCCGGCCGCCCACGTCAGGATGAGTGGCCGGACCGCCCGGTCGAACACGGGCCGGCCCGCCCCGGCGACGGTTGGCGTGCGCCTGACGCGCCGGCCGCCGACCTTCGGCCGGCCACGCCGGACGCCCCCGCCTCCTCCGGGTCGGCCGACCACCTGGCCGGGCCGGCCTCGGCCCCGTCGGCTGTCGAGGCCGGGGGTGACCGCGGTATCCCGGAGGCCGCGCGGACCTCGCGGTCGGACGACGACCCGGCGTCGCCCTCTACGACCAGCACGGCCGAGGGCAACGAAGCTTGGTTCCGACCGAACGGGCCCACGTCGGATCCGGCCGGCGAGACCGAGGCCGGCTCGCCGCCCCAGGACGAACCGCTGCCCGCGCCGCCGGCCGGGCACGCCGCGCCGGCCCGCCCGGCCGGCGCACCGTCGGCCGAGCCGGATAGGCCGGCTCGGCCGGTCAGCGCCCCGCCCGCCGAGCCGGATGGGCCGCTGGAGCCGATCAGCGTGCCCCCGGCCGAGCCGGTGTCGGCACCGCCCGCGCCCGCCACGCCCTCCGCTGCAGTGGGACCCACCGGCGAGCGGGGCGGGGAGTCCCACCCGCCGGAGCACGTCCCTGCCGCCGCCGGCCCGGTCCCGCCGAGCGGCCAGGAAGACGCCTCGGACGCCGTCCGGCCCACCACAGGCGCGCCCACCGCGCAGCCGGTGCCGCGACCGGCCGCATCGGACGCCGTGCCCACCGCCCAGGTGCCCCCGGCCCAGGCTGCCGCGCCCGTCGCGCCGCCGCTGTCGGCACCACCGGCCCAGGGGTCCGCGCCGCCCGTGTCCGCCCCGCCCGCGCAGGTTCCGGCGTCGGCCGCCCAGCCGGTGTCGGCGCCACCCGCCCAGGTCTCCGGGCCGCCGGCACCGGCCGCCGCTGAGAACGAGCCAGCGCCACCGGCCCAGGGGTCCGCGCCGCCCGTGTCCGCCCCGCCGGCCCCGGTCTCCGCGCCACCCGCCCAGGTGTCCGGGCCGCCGGCACCGGCCGAGGACGAGCCACGGGAGGTACGCCCGGCGGACCCGGAGCAGGCGCTCGCCGCCATCCGGTGGCGGCTGCACCCGGAGAAGCTGCGCGAGGAGGCCCCTGACCCGGAGGCGCTGCGCGAGGTCCTGGCCGGGCTCACCACGAAGCTCGGCAGCGCGCTGGACAACCGCACCCGAGCCCGGCTGCTGAGCCTGCGGTCGGTGGCCGCCCGGATCCTCGGCGACCTGGACGACGCCATCGCCGACGCGCGGCTCGCGCTGACGTACGCGGAGGCCACCGGCGAGTTGCGGCGGACCGCGCTGGCCCGCGCGCGGCTGGCCGAGGTGCTGCGCTGGCGGGGCGAGTACGCGGAGGCCGACCGGCTCTTCGCCGCGGCCATTTCGCCGGAGCTGCCCGACCGGCTGCGCGCGGTGCTGCACGAGCACGCCGGCCGGTCCTGTTACGACCAGGGCCGGCTCACCGAGGCGTGCCTGCACTTCGAGCGGGCCCTCAACCTGCGCCAGGGTGAGGACGCCGAGCTGAGCGTGCGTACGGCGGTGGCGCTGGACGCGGTCGCCGAGCGGGCGGCCGCCGACGGCTTCGGTCCGAAGCCGCGGCCCCGGGAGGCAGTCCTGGGCGAGGAGCGGTACCCCGTCCCCACCTTCGACGAGGAGCGGCAGCTCTGGGGGTACGCGGACGCCGAGGGCGAGCTGGTGATCGAGCACCGGTACGCCGAGGTGCAGCCCTTCCACGAGGGTGTGGCCTGGGTACGCCGCCCGGAGGCGTCCCGCTGGGCGCTGGTCGACGCCACCGGCACGGCGCTGATCGAGGCGAACAACGGCTACCGGGCGGTGGCCTCGTTCTCCGAGGGGCTGGCCTGGGTGTCGATGGACGGCAAGGGCAGATGGATGGCGGTGGACCCGACCAACATCGTGCGGATCCCGCCGGGTTACGAGGACGTCCGACCGTTCCGGGGCGGCCTGGCGGCGGTCCGCCAGAACGGCGGCTGGGGCGCGGTCGACCGGGCCGGCCAGGTCGTCGTGCCGACCCGGTACCACGCCCTCGGCACCGCCCTGGCCGACGGCCGGTACGTGGACGGCTTCACCGAGGACGGCCTGGCCGTGGTGGAGCTGGCCGGCCGCCGGGGCGTGGTGGACCGGACCGGCCGCGTCCTGATCAATCCGATGTACCCGGCGCTGGTCGTGCACCCGGTCGCCTTCCTGGTGCGCGACGAGTCGGGTCGCTGGGGTGCGCTGGACCGGCGGGGCGAGCCGCTGATCGACCGGGTGCACCCGAGCCGCGCCGGGGTGGTCGCGGAGATCGAACAACTGCTCGCCGACACCACCCCGGTGCTCTGAGCGACGGCGATCGCGACGGACCGACCGGCCGGACGCCGCGCGGGCCCGGCCCGAGCGTGGGCCGGCCATCGCGCCGACGCGCCCTACGGTGACCAGATCGGGCGGGACTAGGGTCGAGGCATGGAATTCCGACACCTAGGCCGCTCGGGCCTGATGGTCAGCGAGATCTCGTACGGCAACTGGATCACTCACGGTTCGCAGGTCGAGGAGGAGGCGGCGACCGCCTGCGTGCGGGCCGCCCTGGACACCGGCATCACCACCTTCGACACCGCTGACGTGTACGCCGGCACGAGGGCGGAGGAGGTGCTGGGCCGCGCGCTGAGGGGCGAGCGGCGCGAGGGGCTGGAGATCTTCACCAAGGTCTTCTGGCCGACCGGCCCGGGTCGCAACGACCGCGGGCTGTCCCGCAAGCACATCATGGAGTCGATCAACGGCTCGCTGCGCCGCCTGCAGACCGACTACGTGGACCTCTACCAGGCCCACCGGTACGACTACAGCACTCCATTGGAGGAGACGATGGAGGCGTTCGCCGACATCGTGCACTCCGGCAAGGCGCACTACATCGGCGTCTCGGAGTGGAAGGCGTCGCAGATCCGCGAGGCCCACCAGCTCGCCCGCGAGCTGCGTATCCCGCTGGTCTCCAGCCAGCCGCAGTACTCGATGCTGTGGCGGGTCATCGAGGCCGAGGTGATCCCCACCTGCGAGGAGCTGGGCCTCGGGCAGATCGTCTGGTCGCCGATGGCCCAGGGCGTGCTCTCCGGCAAGTACCTGCCAGGTCAGCCGCCGCCGGCCGGCTCCCGCGCCACCGACGAGAAGTCCGGCGCCGGGTTCATCGCCAAGTGGCTCACCGACGACGTGCTCACGCAGGTGCAGCGGCTCACGCCCCTCGCGGAGCAGGCCGGACTCACCATGGCCCAGCTGGCCATCGCCTGGGTGCTGCAGAACCCGAACGTCTCCTCGGCGATCGTCGGTGCGTCCCGGCCGGAACAGGTGCACGACAACGTGAAGGCGGCGGGCGTCAAGCTCGACGCCGACCTGCTCAAGGCGATCGACGAGATCGTCGAGCCGATCACCGAGCGGGACCCGGCGAAGACCGAGAGCCCGGCGCAGCGCCCGTGACGCTCTCCCCGGGCCGGCGCGGCCACCGCGCCGGCCCGGGGCCCCTCCGCGTACGCGCACAGACGGCACCCCGCCGCTGCGGCGGCCCCGCCCGGTCAGCCCTACCAGAAGCGGATCAGTTCGCGCCCGAGGACGTAGAGCTGGGGTGGCAGCCCCAGGAAGTCGGCCACGTTGAAGACCGCGCCGAAGAACCAGCCGCCGATCCGCGGGCTCCACAGCAGCGCGAAGAGCAGGATGAAACCGAACGGGGCGAACAGGTCGTACATCCGGCGGTACGACGGGCTGAGCCACGGCTGGATCATGTTGCCGCCGTCCAGGCCGGGCACCGGCAGCAGGTTGAGCACGCTGGCCGTGAGCTGGAGGAACGCCAGCAGCCCCACCCCGGCCCAGAACTGCAGCGGGCCGACGTTGCCGTACCCGAGCCACAGCGCCGCCATCAGGACCAGGGTGAACAGCACGTTGGTGGCCGGGCCGGCCAGGCTGACCAGGGTGTGCCGCAGCCGTCCGGGGATGGCGTGCCGGTCCACCCAGACCGCGCCACCGGGCAGGCCGATGCCGCCGAGCAGCACGATGACCACCGGCAGCACGATCGACAGCAGCGGGTTGGTGTACTTGAGCGGGTTGAGCGTCAGGTAGCCCCGGTGGGCGATGTCCCGGTCCCCGAACCGGTACGCGACCACCGCGTGGGCGTACTCGTGCAGGCAGAGCGAGACCAGCCAGCCCGAGACCACGAACAGGAAGACGTCGAACCGGACGCTGCCGATGCCCTGCCAGGTCAGCGTGCCGCTGACCACGAAGAGCGCGACCAGGGCGAGGAAGATCGGGCTGGGCCGGAACGCCGCGCGGGGCACCCCGAGCACCAGCCGGTCGTAGCCAGTCATTCGGCCGGGGGCAGCAGGCTCATCCGGTACTCCACCCGGTCGTCCTCGACGAGCGCGACGGAGGTGACGCCGGACACCGCGAGCTCCCGCCAGGTCTGGCCGATCCACGACTCGGCGTCCGCCTGGCTGCCGAACGACTCACTCGGCCCGTCGACCGAATCGCCGTTGGTGCCCTCGTACCGCCAGCTCCACGCCATACCGCGTCTCCCCTCGCCGCCGTCGTCCGTGGACGGACTCCCGCAAGCGTAGTCGGCCGGGCCGCGATCGGCCCGGCCGACTACGGGCCGGGACGGGCACCCCGGTGGATCGGGCGGTGGGCCGGCGAGCGGTACGGTGGCGCGGTGCTGACTCGAGGAGTGGTCCTCAGCGACCGTTACCGGCTGAACGAACGCATCGCGAGTGGTGGCATGGGGGCCGTCTGGAAATGCACCGACACCCTGCTGGACCGTGAGGTCGCGGTGAAGGTGCTGCTACCGTCCCTGGTCGACGACCCGGAATTCACCACCCGCTTCCACGCCGAGGCCCGGATGCTGGCCGCGCTGCGGCACCCGGGCATCGTGCAGGTGCACGACTTCGGCTCAGCCACCCTCGCCGACGGCAGCCAGATCAGCTACCTGGTGATGGAGTACGTCGATGGCGATCCGCTTCTGACGTGGATCCGACGCACCGGCCGGCTCGACCCGACGTCCACCATGTCGGTGGTGGCGCAGGCCGCGCACGCGCTGCACGCCGCCCACCTCGCCGGGATCGTGCACCGCGACGTCAAACCGGGCAACCTGCTGGTCAAGCGGGACGGCACGGTGGTGTTGGTCGACTTCGGCATCGCACGGGCCAGCACCATGGAGGGAATCACCGCCGCGCACATGGTGCTCGGCACCGCCACGTACATGTCACCGGAGCAGGCCACCGGCCAGGCCGTCTCGGCCGCCACCGACGTGTACGCGCTCGGCGCGGTCGCGTACCTCTGCCTCGCCGGCCGCCCACCCTTCGACGGCGACAACCCGCTCCAGGTGGCGCTGCGGCACGCCCAGGACGAGCCTGCCCCGCTGCCGCTGGACACGCCCCCGGCCATGATCGAGGTGGTCCGGCGGGCACTCGAGAAGAGCCCCGACGACCGGTACCCGAGCGCCCTCGCCATGGCCGAGGCCGCCCAGGACGCCCGGGACGCCACCATGGCCCGGCTGCCCGTCGCGCCCCAGCCGCCGTGGGCGGTGGCCGGCCCGGCCGTGCCGGGGGCCGCCGCGCTCCCGACGCCCGCTCCCGCTCCCGCCGCCTCGGACCAGCCCGGGAGTACGCCGTCCGGCGCTGCCACCCCCGCCGGGTCCCCGACCGACCCGGACGCCGGCGCCGCACCGGGCCCACGCACCCCCGCACCAGCTCCGGGGTTGACCGGCCCGTCGGCCGGCGTCAGCGGCCAGGAAGGTTTCGCAGCCACCCCAGGCCCGGGCCCCACCGGCACCACGCCCGGCGCCGGCCCAGCGTCCGGCCCCGCCGCCACGCCCGGCACCGGGCCCGGTGCCCCGGGTGGGTTCGCCCAGCCGCCGTCCGGGCCGCACGCCCCCGCCACCGCCGGGCCGCCCGGCGGGCATCCGGGTCCGTCCCCGGCCGGCCCCGCCTGGTCGGTGGGCGTGGCGCACCCCGGCCGGCCCGGTCCGCGCCCCGGCCCGCGCCCCGGCCCGGAGCCGGACCGGCACGGCGATTCCGGCGTACCGGCGACGCTGGAGGAGCCGTCGGGACGCCCGGGGCGGGGACGCGTCCTCGCCCTGGCCGGGGCGGCCGCCGTCGTCCTCGTCGCGCTGGCGACCACGGTCGCCGTGGCGGCACTGCGGCCCTCCGACGACGACCCTCAGGAGGACCGGACGGCGCTGACCGGGGAGTCCACGGACACCGACCAGGGACAGCCGACGCCGCACGCCACGGGGGCCACGGGGGCCACTGGGGCCACTGGGGCCACGGGGACCACGGAAGCCACGGAGGGCCCACCGGAGCCGACGCCGAGCCGTCCCGGGCAGACCGACCGGTCGCCGTCGGCCCGGCCGAACCAACAACCGGTGCCGGGTGCCACCACCCCGCCGGCCGGTGCGCCGACGTCCCGGCCGCCCGGCAGCACCGGCTCGCCGAAGCCGAGCGGCACGACCAGCGCACCGGAGAAGCCCAACCCGTACTCGGCCGGACAGGTGTGCGGCAGCGGCTTCCAGGTGATCGACTCGGCCACGCTGACCGCGAACGGGGTCCGCAAGGGCCGGGTCTACCTGCTCTACAACGCCAGCAGCAAGGCCAACTGCGTGGTCACGCTCAAGGACACCGCCGTCGGCCGGGCCACCTCGGTGACGGCGTACCTGGAGGTGAAGGGGAAGGCCCGGCAGACCGACAGCGGGTCGTTCTCGTACTACGCGGGGCCGGTCCGGGCCACCGCGGGCGGGGTCTGCGTGAAGTGGGGCGGGTCGGTTCCCGGGGCCAGTTACGGCAGCGCGTTCGAGCACTGCGGCTGACCGCCGTCCCATCCGGTAGCCCGGCGTACGGGCCGGCGGGCGGCGACTGACCGGACGGCTTTAAGGTACGGGCATGTCCGTTGACGGGTGGAACACTCTGCTGGTGCTCGGCGGTATCCGGTCCGGCAAGTCCGAGTTCGCGGAATCGCTGGTCGCCGACGCGCCCACGGTCCGGTACGTGGCAACCGCGCCAGCGGGGGACCCGGAGGACACCGAGTGGGCGACGCGCCTGGCGGCCCACCGGGCCCGCCGGCCGGGCAGCTGGACGACCGAGGAGACCGCGGCGGACCCGCGGCGGCTGGCCGAGGTGATCGCGGCGGCCGAGCCGGACGAGACGTTGCTCGTCGACGACCTGGGCGGTTGGGTGACCGTGCTGCTCGACCCGGCCCACCAGCCCGCCGACGACCCGGCCACCATCGCCGAGCTGGCGGCGGCCGTCCGGGCGAGCACCGCCCGGCTGGTGCTGGTCAGCCCCGAGGTGGGGCTCAGCCTGGTGCCGACCACGCCGCTGGGCCGGGCCTTCACCGACGCGCTGGGCGCGACCAACCGGGCGGTCGCCGACGCCTGCGACGCGCTGGTGCTGATCGTGGCCGGCCAGCCCGCCTGGCTGAAGCCGGCCGCCCCGCCCCGCCCCGCCGCGCCGCCGCAGGCCGGCCCCGGGCAGGCCGCCGCCCCGGCGCAGCAGGCGGGGGGCCCCGCGACCGGGCAGCCCCCGGCCACCCCGGAGCAGGCGCTGCCCGAGGTGCTGACCCCGGACATGGCGCCACCCTTGCCGGCCCCCGAGCCGGTGCCGGCGGCCGACTGGGCGGCCGCCACCGTGGCGCTGGGCGCCACCGGACTGGCCATCCAGCCCGGCATGGAACTGCCCATGCCCGACGACTACGCCGGCCCGCAGGCGGTCGACCGGCTCGCCACCCTGGACATCCCCGGCGCCGGGCTCGGCGTGCTGGAACGGGTGGTCGACTTCGCCGCCGCCACCCAGGGCACCCCGACCCCCACGCCCTGGGATTCGGTGCGGGTCCTGCTGCTGCACGGCGACCACGCCGGCGGGGCGTCGGCCGGCGCGGCGCCCGGCGAGTCGGCCCGCCGCGCCCGGCAGGCACGCGCCGGCGAGGGGGCGCTCGCCCGGCTGGCGGCCGAGAGCCGGGCCAGCCTGCAGGTGGTCGAGGCGCCCACCTCCGCCGCGATGGAGGACGAGCCGGCGCTCACCGCCGAGCAGGTCGAGTCGGCACTGCGGTACGGCTGGCGGCTGGCCGAGCAGGCCGCCGACGCGGGCGTACAGCTGCTGGTGCTGGCGGCGTGCGGGGCCGGCACCGAGCCGGCGGCCGCAGCGGTGCTGGCCGCCACGGCCGGCGCGGAACCGCCGGCGGTGCTGGGCCGGGTGGTGACCGAGCAGCGCGAGATCGACGACGCGGCCTGGATGGTCCGGTGCGCGGCTGTCCGGGACGCCCTGCACCGCACCCGGCGCTCCTCCCGCGACGCTAAGGACGTGCTGGCCGAGCTGGGCGGCGGCGACATCACGGTGGCCACGGGCGTGCTGCTCGGCGCGACCGCCCGGCGGATCCCGGTCCTGCTGGACGGGCCGGTCGGGGTCGCCGCCGGCCTGGTCAGCCGCGACCTGGCCGGGCAGGCCCGGCACTGGTGCCTGCTGCCCGACCACGGCGGCCAGCCCGCGGTGCGGCTCGCCGCCGACGTGCTCGGCCTGACCCCGCTGGTGGACCTGCGGCTCGGCCTGGGCGAAGGTGCTACCGCGCTGGCCACCCTGCCGATGCTGCGCTCGGTGCTGGCGTTGGCCGCCACCCTGCCGGTGCACCCGTCGCTGGCCGGCGCCGAGGCCGACCAGGAGGAGTTCGCCGAGCCGGAGCCGGCCGGTCCCGGGCCCACCAGCACCGAGCCGGAGCCGGTCCGGCCTCCCGCCGAGGAGCCGGAGTTCGCCGAGCCGGAGCCCGCCGGCCCCGGGCCCACCACCACCGAGCCGGAGCCGGTCCGGCCTCCCGCCGAGGAGCCGGAGTCCGCCGAGCCGGACGGTCCGGTCGCGGCGCCGGACTCCCCCGGCCGGCGTGCCGACTGAGGCACGGCTCCCGGACGGGATCCGGCTGGCGGTCACCACCTTCACCACGCTGCCGGTGCGCGCCGGCCGGGTGGACCGGGCCGCGGCGGGCACCGCGATGGCGCTCGCCCCGGCGGTCGGGGCGCTGCTCGGCGCGCTCCTCGCGGCGGTGCTGCTGCTGACCGCCGTCGTCGCGCCGCCGCTGGTCGCCGCCGGGGTCACCGTCGGCCTCGGCGCGCTGCTCACCCGGGGCCTGCACCTGGACGGGCTGGCCGACACCGTGGACGCGCTGGGCTCGTACCGGCGCGGCGCGGCGGCGCTGGAGATCATGAAGAAGCCGGACGTCGGCCCGTTCGGGGTGGTCGCGCTGGTGGTCGTACTCCTGCTCCAGGCCGCGGTGCTCGCCGAGCTGGCCGGGCGGTCGTGGCCAGCGGCGCTCGCCGCGGTGGCCGCCGCCACGGCGGCCGGGCGGCTCGGCGTCGGCCTGGCCTGCCGCCGCGGGGTGCCGGCCGCCCGGCCCGAGGGGCTGGGCGCGCTAGTGGCCGGCACGGTGGGGCCGGTCGCGTTGGTCGTCGGCGCGGCCGGCGTCGCGCTGCTGGCGGTGCCCGCGGCACCGGGCCGTCCCTGGCAGGGGCCGCTCGCCGTCGTCGCCGCGCTCGCCGTCGCGGCGGGGCTACTACGGCACGTGGTACGCCGGCTCGGCGGCATCACCGGGGACGTGCTCGGGGCCACGGTGGAGATCGTGACCACGCTGGCTTACCTGGGACTGGTGCTGTCCGGCTGAGCGTCACCCGTCGAGGCGGGTAGCGTTCGTGGACGACGGCAGCGGTGCGGTCGAGGGGGGACGGCATGCTCATCACGGACGACTTCCTGCCCGTACCGGTGCCCGAGTCGCTGGACGCGACCTATCTGGTGCCGATCGCGGGGCTGCCGAAGGTCAGCCCGAAGACGGCGGTGGAGGCCCTGACCGGACGGCTCGCCGAGCCGGTGCACGGGCTGGCGAAGCAGATGCTGGCCAGCCCGCTGATGAGCGTCGACACCCGGAAGATCAGCGAGTTTCCCGAGCTGCCGCCGGACCTGCTCACCGCGTTCGGCGCCACCGAGGCCCAGCTGGCCCGGCTGGCCGCCGCCACGCACCTGGTGGTGGTGCAGGCGGAGTACCGGCCCGGTTGGCCACCGGCGCACGAGTGGGCGGCCCGGGCGGTGGCCGCGGCGATCGCCGAGACGGTCGACGGGGACGTGGTGGACGTCTTCGGTCTCCAGTTCCTGGACCCGGCGGCCGCGCTGCGCTCGCTCCCGGACGCCGACGGCCGGATCCGGCTGGTCGACTGGGTGCTGGTGCCCTACTCGTCGGACACCGACGGGCTCTGGTTCACCACCAAGGGGCTGCGCCGCTTCGGGCTGCTGGAACTCCAGACCCAGGGCGTGCCGGACCACCTCACCCGGGCCTGGGGAGCGGTGATGACCGGTGCCGCGCGGCGGCTGCTGCGGGACTGGACCGAGGGGCTGGCCGGCGAGGAGGTGCCGGCGTTCGTGCAGCTCCCGGTGCTGGCCACGGTGACCGGGCACGACATCGCGGTGGCGTACGGCAATCCGGAGCAGCACGGCGCCACCGCGCCGGTGCTGCTGCGGCTGGAGCTGGACCCGGCGACCGACCCGGACGCTGACTCGTTCCTCAGCCTCTGCCCGCCGCCGGGGCATCCCGGGCCGGCCGGCCGCTACTTCGCCGCCGCCTGCGCCACCCTGTTCAACGGCATCCAACCGGACGTCCGGTACACCCGACCGGGCGACGCGATGAGCAAGGCGGTCGCCGCGGCCCGGGCCGGGCTGGGCGACATCCGGGCCCGCTTCCTCGCCGGCCAGCTGCCCGCCGAGACCCAGCTCGTGGTCAAGTACGGCCTACCCGGCGACGACGGTCCCGAGTACGTCTGGGCCGGGGTGACCTCGTGGGAGACCCCGGAACGGATCATCGGCGCGAGCGCCAGCGACGCCAACAGCGACCCGGGCGTCCGGATCGGTGCCCCGATCGTGGTGGAGGCGACGGACGTCGTCGACTGGGCCGTCCTGGACGGCACCGGCGTCATCGAGGGCGGCTGGACCCAGGCCGTCCTCGACTCCGGCGAATCCCCCACCGCCGACTGACCGCCGCCCCTACGCGTTGATCATGAAGTTGTTGCCCTCCGCCCGGGGTGTCGCGACAACAACTTCATGATCAACGCCGAGGCCGGGTCAGCGGACGGAGGGCTGGACGAAGGGAGGGCGGGTCAGGCGCATCTGGGCACGGCGGCCGCGGATGTCGACCTCGAGCGTGTCGCCGTCGGGGAGCTTGGCGGTGGTATCGATCAGGGCGAGGGCGATGCCCTGCTTCCTGGTCGGGCTGAACGTGCCGCTGGTGATCGTGCCGACCTGCTGGTCGCCGGCGTACACAGCCATGCCAGGGCGCGGGATCGCCCGGTCGACCGCATCGAGGCCGCGCAGCGTACGCGCCGGGCCGGCGGCCTTCTCGGCGAGCAGCACGTCCCGGCCCCAGAAGGCAGGCTTGTCCCAGCCCACCGCCCAGCCGGAGCGGCCCTGCACCGGGGTGATCTCCGGGGACAGGTCCTGCCCGTGCAGCGGGTAGCCCATCTCGGTGCGCAGGGTGTCCCGCGCGGCCAGCCCGCAGGCCCGCAGCTCGTACGCCGCGCCGGCGGTGAACAGCGCGTCCCACACCGCGACCGCGTGCTCGGCCGGGACGACCAGCTCATAGCCCAGCTCGCCGGTGTAGCCGGTGCGGCACACGGTCAGCTCGACCCCGTCGAGGCGGGCGGTCGAGAAGCTCATGTAGTCGTGGTCGGTGGGCAGGCCCAGCGCGCCGAGCAGCTCCGCCGAGCGCGGCCCCTGCACCGCGAGGACCGCGTACGCCTCGTGCTCGTCGGTGACGACCACCCCGGCCGGCGCGGCGGCGCGCAACCGGCGGACCACCTCGGCGGTGTTCGCCGCGTTCGGGATCAGGAAGACGTGGTCGTCGGCGTGCAGGTAGGCGATGATGTCGTCCACCACGCCGCCGGTCGCGTCGTCGCAGCAGAGCGTGTACTGCGCCTTGCCCGGGCCGATCCGGCCGAGGTCGTTGGTCAGGCACGCGTTGATGAAGTCCGCCGCCCCCGGCCCGCTGATCCGGGCCTTGCCGAGGTGCGAGACGTCGAAGACGCCCACCCCGGTACGGACGGCCGTGTGCTCCTTGAGCACGCCGCCCCCGGCGTATTCCAAGGGCATCTCCCAGCCCCCGAAGGGGGCGAACTTGGCACCCAGAGCAATGTGCCGCTCGTGCAGCGGGGAACGGCGCAGCCGGATCGCGGCGGCGTCGGAGGTCACCTCGGTCATGGGTGGCAACTTACCGCCAGCTGAAGGGCTGGTTAGCATCGGCGGGACCCCGTCGGAGCACATCGGCGGGACAGCCACGTATCCGGCGGGTAGGTTGCCGCCGGATACCTTCATCGCCGGTACGCGACGACGCTGCCGGCCCGGCCCGCCCGGAGTTGCCTCAGTGACATCGCCCCGTACCACCCTCAGCCTGGTCGACACCGACCCCGCCGAACTCGCCGTCGACGCGATCGTGATCGGCGTGCACAGCCAGACCGCAGAGCAGGGGTCCGGTGCGTCCGCCGGCGCCCTGCTGCTGGCCAGCGGCGCGGAGAGCATCGCCGCCGCGTTCGACGGCAAGCTGACCGAGACCCTGGCGCTGCTCGGCGCAACCGGCGGCGCCGGCGAGGTGATCAAGCTGGCCACGCTGGGCACGATCACCGCCCCGGTCGTCGCCGCTGTCGGGCTCGGCCCTGAGCCGGCCGGCGCCGCCCCCGCCCCGGAGACCCTGCGCCGGGCCGCCGGCGCCGCGGTACGCGCCCTGGCCGGCGCGTCGCGCGTCGCGCTCGCCCTCCCGCTGCCCGACGACGCCGACGCCCCGGCCGCGCTGCGCGCGGTCGCCGAGGGCGCGCTGCTCGGCGGCTACCGGTTCGCCGGCTACAAGACCAAGCCGCAGCCCGCCCGCCGCGAGCCGGTGGCCGAGGTGCTGGTGGCGGTGCCGGACGCCGCCGACGCGACCGCCCAGGCGGAGATCGCCCGGGCCCAGGCGGTGGCCGGCGCGGTGCGGACCAGCCGGGACTGGGTCAACACCGCCCCGAACGAGCTGCGCCCGCCGGCGTTCGCCGAGGTCGTGGCCGCCGCCGCCCGCGAGGCCGGGCTGGGCGTCGAGGTGCTCGACGAGGCGGCTCTCAAGGCCGGCGGGTACGGCGGCATCCTCGCCGTCGGGCAGGGCTCGGAGGCCCCGCCGCGGCTGGTCAAGCTGACCTACACCCCGTCCGGCGGCGGAAACGGCAAGCGGGTGGCGCTGGTCGGCAAGGGCATCACCTTCGACACCGGCGGCATCTCGATCAAGCCGTCCCAGGGCATGTGGGAGATGAAGTCCGACATGGCCGGCGCGGCGGCGGTCGGCGCGGCCATGCTGGCGGTCGCGGCGCTCAAGCCGTCCGTGGCCGTCACCGGCTACCTGCCGATGGCGGAGAACATGCCGTCGGGCACCAGCTACCGGCCGGGCGACGTGATCAGCATGTACAGCGGCAAGAAGGTGGAGGTGCTCAACACCGACGCCGAGGGCCGGATGATCCTCGCCGACGGCATCGCCCGGGCCTGCGAGGACGGCGCCGACTACCTGTTCGAGACCTCCACCCTGACCGGCGGCCAGGTGATCTCGCTCGGCAAGAAGATCGCCGGCGTGATGGGTACGCCGGAGCTGTGCGAGCGGGTGAAGGCCGCCGGCGAGGCGACCGGCGAGCCGGCCTGGCCGATGCCGCTGCCGGACGACGTGCGCAAGGGCATGGACTCCGACGTGGCGGACATCTCGCAGGTCAACGCGGCCATGGACCGGGCCGGCCACATGCTGCAGGGCGGCGTCTTCCTGCGCGAGTTCGTCACCGAGGACGTGGCCTGGGCGCACATCGACATCGCCGGGCCGGGCTACCACTCGGGCGAGCCGACCGGCTACTGGACCAAGGGCGGCACCGGTGTCCCGGTCCGGACCCTGCTCCACCTGATCGACGACATCGCCGCCAACGCCTGACGCCGCACGAGATCCACTCAACTTCGGGGAAGTTGCCGCCTCGCCACGCAGGGAGGCAGCAGCTTCCCCGAAGTCGTTTCAGAAGAGTTCGGGGCGGCGCTTGCGACGTTCGTTGTAGTCGCGCATGCGCTGGGGGTAGCCCATCAGGCGGACGTCGTAAATCGGGATGGCGAGCTTGTGGGCGAAGTGGCGGGCCTCCTCCGGGCTGCCGACCCGGCGCCGGGTCCACTCACCGTCGTCGGCGATCAGCATGATGGTGGTCTCGGTGACCGTGGTCCGGGGCTCGATGTACGCCTCGACGCCACGCCGGGTGCGGACAAAGTTCTCAAGGTGGTCCAGATCGGCGCGCTGAGCGACGCGGTCGCGACTCACCGCGTCCGTCCGTTTGCGTCGTCGGAACAGCCCCACCGCACCCAACCCCTCCCCGTACGTCATCGAAGACGGTGCCAAGAGTACGTGGCGGGGACGTGTCGTTGGGCACCTCGGTACGCACTCCGTCCCCGGTGGTGACAAGATGACCGAGGTGGGGTGTGCCTGTTACTCCCCCGTAACCCCCGATGCAGTGACGCGACCTGGGAGTTGGAACGTGAGCGAGCCGAACGACGCAACCTTCGACATCGTGATCCTCGGAGGTGGTAGCGGCGGCTACGCGACCGCGCTGCGCGCCGCCCAGCTGGACCTCTCCGTGGCCCTGATCGAGAAGAGCAAGCTCGGGGGCACCTGCCTGCACAACGGCTGCATCCCCACCAAGGCCCTGCTGCACGCCGCCGAGATCGCCGACCAGACCCGCGAGTCGGAGCAGTTCGGCGTCAAGGCCGAGCTGGTCGGCATCGACATGGCCGCAGTCAACTCGTACAAGGACGGCGTGATCGCCCGGCTCTACAAGGGCCTCCAGGGGATGCTCAAGAGCAACAAGGCGATCACCATCGTCGAGGGCGCCGGCAAGCTGGTCGGGCCGAACACCGTCGAGGTCGACGGCAGGCGCTACACCGGCCGTAACGTCGTGCTGGCCTCCGGCTCGTACGCGAAGAGCCTGCCCGGCCTGGAGGTCGACGGCGAGCGGATCATCACCAGCGACCACGCCCTGGTCATGGACCGGGTCCCGGCGTCGGCGATCGTGCTCGGCGGCGGCGTGATCGGCGTCGAGTTCGCCAGCGTGTGGAAGTCCTTCGGGGTCGACGTGACCATCGTCGAGGCGCTGCCGCGCCTGGTCGCCGCCGAGGACGAGGAGTCGTCGAAGGCGCTGGAGCGGGCCTTCCGCAAGCGGAAGATCAACTTCAAGGTCGGCAAGCCGTTCGAGAAGGTCGAGAAGACCGCGAACGGCGTCAAGCTGACCATCCAGGGCGGCGAGACCGTCGAGGCCGAGCTGCTGCTGGTCGCCGTCGGTCGCGGCCCGAACACCGCCAACCTCGGTTACGAGCAGCAGGGCGTCAAGATGGACCGCGGCTACGTGCTGACCGACGAGCGGCTGCGCACCAACGTGCCGAACGTCTACGCCGTCGGCGACATCGTGCCGGGCCTGCAGCTCGCGCACCGCGGCTTCCAGCAGGGCATCTTCGTCGCCGAGGAGATCGCTGGGCAGACCCCGGCCGTGATCGACGAGGCCGGCATCCCGCGGGTCACCTACTGCGACCCGGAGCTGGCGTCGGTCGGCCTGACCGAGGCGAAGGCCAAGGAGCAGTACGGCGCCGACAAGATCAAGACCTACAACTACAACCTGGGTGGCAACGGCAAGAGCCAGATCCTCAAGACCGCCGGCCACGTGAAGCTGGTCCGGGTCGAGGACGGCCCGGTGGTCGGCGTACACATGGTCGGCGCCCGGGTCGGCGAGCTGATCGGCGAGGCGCAGCTCATCTACAACTGGGAGGCGTACCCGGCCGAGGTGGCGCAGCTCGTGCACGCCCACCCGACGCAGAACGAGGCCCTGGGCGAGGCCCACCTGGCCCTCGCCGGCAAGCCGCTGCACGCACACGCCTGACCACGACAAACGCGGCGTCCGGCGACGGGCGATGACCCCACCAGGGAAATGAAGGAGTCTGGAGAACATGCCGGTATCGGTCACCATGCCCCGGCTCGGCGAGAGCGTCACCGAGGGCACCGTCACGCGCTGGCTCAAGCAGGAGGGCGACACCGTCGAGGTTGACGAGCCGCTGCTTGAGGTGTCCACCGACAAGGTGGACACCGAGATCCCGTCGCCCGCGGCGGGCGTGCTGAGCCGGATCGTGGTCGGCGAGGACGAGACCGCCGAGGTCGGCAGCGAGCTGGCGGTCATCGCCGGCGAGGGCGAGGCCGGCGCGGCCGGCGCGCCGCAGGAGGCCCCGGCGGAGCAGGCCGCCGCCGAGCCGCAGGCCGAGGCGGAGCAGCCGGCCGTCGAGCAGCCGGCGGCCCAGGCCGCCCCGGCGCCGTCGGGCCAGGGCACCCCGGTCAAGATGCCGGCCCTGGGCGAGAGCGTCACCGAGGGTACGGTGACCCGCTGGCTCAAGCAGGTCGGCGACAGCGTCGAGGTGGACGAGCCGCTGCTTGAGGTGTCCACCGACAAGGTCGACACAGAGATCCCCTCGCCGGTCGCCGGCACGCTGCTGGAGATCAAGGTCGCCGAGGACGAGACGGCCCCGGTCGGCGCCGACCTGGCGATCGTCGGTGCGGCCGGCGCCGCCCCGCCTCCGGCTTGGGCTCCGGCACCGAAGCCCGAGCCCAAGCCGCAGGCGAAGCCCGCGCCGCAGCCGCAGGCCGAGGCCAAGCCGGCGCCGAAGGTCGAGGAGCCGACCCCGGGCGTGTCGTACAACCAGCCGGCCCCGGAGGCGGAGGCCGCCGCCCAGCCGATGCGGGCCGAGCAGGCGGCGCAGCCGGCCGCGCCGGCCCCCACCCCGCAGCGTCCGACCGCCCCCGTGCAGGGTGGCGGCGAGGAGGCCGCCGGCTACGTGACCCCGCTGGTGCGCAAGCTGGCCGCCGAGCACGGCGTCACCCTGTCCTCGGTCAACGGCACCGGCGTCGGCGGGCGGATCCGCAAGCAGGACGTGCTGGACGCGGCGGAGAGGGCAAAGGCCGCCAAGGCGGCACCGGCCGCCCAGCCGGCCCCCGCCGCGGCCCCCGCCCCGGCCATGCCGGCCGCGAAGCCGCAGCCGAGCGCCAAGCGGGGCACCACCGAGAAGCTGCCGCGGATCCGGGCGGCCATCGCCAAGCGGATGCAGCAGTCGCTGCACGAGATGGCGCAGCTCACCACGGTGATCGAGGTGGACGTCACCAGGATCGCCAAGCTGCGGGCGCAGGCGAAGGACTCCTTCCAGCAGCGGCACGGGGTGAAGCTGTCCTTCCTGCCGTTCTTCGCCCTCGCCACCGTCGAGGCGCTGCAGGCGTACCCGATCGTCAACGCCCAGATGGACCTGGCGGCCGGGACGATCACCTACCCGGGCGCGGAGCACCTCGGCATCGCCGTGGACACCGAGCGCGGGCTGCTGGTGCCGGTGATCCACAACGCCGGCGACCTCAACCTGGGCGGCATCGCCAAGCGGGTCGCCGACCTGGCCGAGCGCACCCGGACCAACAAGATCAGCCCGGACGAGATCGCCGGCGCGACCTTCACGCTGACCAACACCGGCAGCCGGGGCGCGCTCTTCGACACCCCGATCGTGCCGTCGCCGCAGTCGGCGATGCTCGGCACGGGCGCCGTGGTGAAGCGCCCGGTCGTGGTCAAGGACCCAGAGCTGGGCGAGGTCGTCGCGGTCCGCTCGATGGTCTACCTCGCCCTGTCGTACGACCACCGGCTGATCGACGGCGCGGACGCGGCCCGCTTCCTCGTCGCGGTCAAGGAGCGGCTGGAGGCCGGCAACTTCGAGGCCGAACTGGGGCTCTGACACCCTGACGACGAAGGGCGCGCGGCTTGAGCCGCGCGCCCTTCGTTGTACCCGAATCCGGCGCGGAGGCGCCCGGCCGCTGAAAGACTCGTCCGGTGAGCGGCTTCGGGAGGCGGGGGCGCCTCGGGCCTGTGGTGCCGATGGCCCCCGCGGCCCGGGTGGACCGGTTCGAGATCTTCTTCGATCTGGTCTTCGTCTTCTCGTTCTTCATCATCACCCGGGCCACCGCGCGGGACATCAGCGGCGGGGCGCTGCTGCACGCCCTGCTGGTCCTCGCCGTGCTCTGGTGGTCGTGGGTGGTGCACAGCGTGGTCGCCGCCCGGATCCGGCTCGGCGAGGGCTTCGTGCCGGTGCTGATGACGGTCGGCATGGCGGCGCTGTTCACCTTCGCCCTGTCGCTGCCGCAGGCGTTCCAGGACGTGCGGGGCGCCGCCGGGCCGATCGTGGCAGCGGCCAGCTACATCGTGGTCCGCCTGGTGCACCTGCTGCTCCTCCGGCATGCGGTGCGGGACAGACCGGACGAGCGCCGGCAGTTGAAGCGGATCGTCCCGGAGATGGGGGGCAGCACGCTGCTGCTGCTCGCCGCCGCGCTGATCCCCCTGGCCATACACCGCTCCCCCGCGGCGCCACTCGTCCGGGACGGGCTGTGGGCCCTGGTCGTGCTGCTCGAATACGGCACCGGCCAACTCACCGGCAGTTGGGCCGGGGGCCTCGCCTCGGCCGAGCACTGGACCGAGCGGTACGACCTGATCCTGATCATCGCCCTGGGCGAGTCGGTCATCTCGGTTGGCGTCGGGAGCAACCTGATCGGGCAGCCACCCACCGCGGTGGCCGTCGGTGCGGCGGTGTGCGGCATCTTCTTCACCGCCGCGCTCTGGTGGGCGCACTACGACATGATCGGGCCGTCCGCCCGGATCGCCCTGCACGCGGCACAGGACGGACCCCGGGTCACCATGGCCCGGGATGCGTACGCGTACTGCTACCTGCCGATGATCGCCGGCATCATCCTCTTCGCGCTCGGCGCCGAGGAGATCGTCAGTGGGATAACCAACCCGCAGATCTCGAACTACGATCCGGCGCGCGGCCCCGCCGTGGCGCTGCTCTTCGGCGGGGTGATCCTCTACCTCTGCGGCAACATGCTGTTCCAACTGCGGACCCTGCGCACCCTGAGCTGGACCCGGGTGGGCACGGTGGGGCTGCTCGCCGTCTGCATCCCGTTGGCCGAGCGGGTGCCGGCGCTGGGGGCCCTCGCGCTGCTGACCGTGATCTGCGTGGGCATGGTGGCCGCCGAGGTGGTCATCTTCGAGGAGGGCCGGACGGCGCTGCGCAGGCTGATTCTCGAGGAACGGGCCGCCCACGAGGCGCACGAGGCCGCCTACCGGGCCCGCTGGCACGAGCCGAACGAGCCGGACGAGGGCGAGTGACGCGGGGCGCCGCACGGCGGCGGGATCCCGTACCCTGCTGCACCGGGTCGACGCCCTGCTCGCCGGGGCGGCCGACGGCGCGACGGTCCGGGCCGAGCTGGACGGTCTCGCCGCGCTGCTGGAGTCGCACTTCACCTATGAGGAGCGGAAGCTGGTGGCCGTGCTGGACACGGTGGACGACGGAACGGCGGAGGAACTGCTCGGCCTCGACGTACCGGATGAGGAGACGAATTGACCACGGGGACGATCAGTGCGGCAGCGGCCGGGAGCTGGCAGCTCGGCGACCGCACGGTCAACCGGATCGGTTTCGGCGCGATGCGGCTGACGGCCAACGCCGACGGCAGCCCGAGCGACCGGGACCGGGCGATCGGTGTGCTGCGCCGGGCGGTAGAGCTGGGTGTCAACCACATCGACACCGCCGCGTTCTACTTCTCGCCGCGGCGCTCGGCCAACGAGCTGATCAACCGGGCGCTGTCGCCGTACCCGGCGGACCTGGTCGTCGTGACCAAGGTCGGGCCGGGCAGGGACCCGTCCGGCGAGTGGCTGCCCATGGCCCGCCCCGACCAGCTCCGCGGCCAGGTCGAGGAGAACCTGCGCCAGCTCGGCCGGGACCACCTCGACGTGGTCAACCTCCGGGTGTACGGCCCGGAGCCGCTGGCCGAGCACTTCGGCGCACTCGCCGAACTGCGCGACGCCGGACTGGTCCGGCACCTGGGCGTCTCCGCCGTGACGGCGGAGCAGGTCGCCGAGGCGCAGGCCATCGCCCCGGTGGTCTGCGTGCAAAACTCGTACGGCCTCGGCTACCGGCAGCGCAACGACGCGCTGATCCGCGACTGCGCCAGGCACGGCATCGCCTTCGTGCCGTTCTTCTCGCTGGCCACCAGCGGACGGGAGGCCGGCGCGACCGACGTCGAGCACGACGAGATACGCGCGATCGCCCGCGAGCACGACGTGACCCCGGCCCAGGTGCGGCTGGCCTGGACGCTCCACCAGGGGCCGAACGTGCTGGCCATCCCCGGTACCGGCAACCCCGACCACCTGGCGGAGAACGTGGCGGCAGGTGCCCTGCGCCTCTCCCCCGCCGACCTCACCCGCCTCGAGTCCGTCCACCGGGGCGCGTGACCGCCTCGCGCGTCGCGCCCGTCAAGATCCGCGCCTCCCGCCGCCCGGCGAGGGTGACGGATTCGCCCGTTGGCAGAATCGGGCGGCGCGGGCTGGCCCGTGCAGGTGCGGGCACAGCATGCTGGGGCGATGGCGATCTTCTCCGTACAGGCCCGACCGACCGACGCGGCGAGTTGGCTCGACCTGGCCCGCCGGGTCGAGGCAGTGGGCTTCGACGCCCTGTTCGCCGCCGACCACCCGGGCCACGGCGCGTCGCCGTTCGTGGCGCTGGCCGCAGCGGCGGCGGTGACCTCGACGCTGGGCCTCGGCTCGTACGTCTCCAACGCCGGGGTCCGGGAGCCGATCCTGCTCGCCACCGACGTGGCCACCCTCGACGTGGTCTCCGGCGGGCGGGCCCGGCTCGGCGTCGGCGCCGGCCACACCCCGGCGGAGTGGCGGGCCGTCGGGCGTGAGCGCCCCGACGTGCCCGGCCGGGTACGCCGCTGCGTTGCCGTCGCCGAGGCCGTCCGCGACCTGCTCGCCGGCAAGGAGGTCACCGTGGACACTCCCGACCTGGCCGCCCACGCCGCCCGGCTCACCGAGCTGAAGCCCGTGCAGGACCGGGTCCCGCTCACCATGGGTACGGCCAACTCAGCCCTGCTGCGCTGGGCCGGCGCGCACGCCGACGTGGTCGGGCTGACCGGCTTCGGGCGTACCCTCCCTGACGGCCACCGGCACGAGGCCCGGTGGCGGACCGACCAGATCGAGGCGCAGCTCGCCCACGTGACCGCCGGTGCCGCCGGCCGCGACGCGCCGCCCGCGCTGGAGGCGCTGGTCCAGCAGGTCACCGTGACCGACGACGCCGAGGCCGCGGCGGCCTCGACCGCCGAGCGCCTCGACCTCACCGTCGCCGAACTGCTCGCCACGCCGTTCGTGCTGATCGGCACGGCCGAGGAGATCGTCACGGCGGTCGCGCAGCATCAGCGTCGCTGGGGGATCAGCCGCTTCGTGGTACGCGCCGACGCCGTCGATGCCCTGGCCCCGCTCCTCCCCCGCCTGGCGGCGCAGTAGCACGTTTCGACGTCGAGGCGGCGGGAGTAGTCGGTCTGGGTGTCGTCATGGGCCCGTAGTCGCTACAGCCGGTCCCGTGGTCAGCGGCGGGACCACTGACCACGGGTAGCCGGAGCAGGCCGTTACGCGGCGGCCCTGAAGGTCGGGTAGTAACCGCCGGACTGCCCGGCGGCCGTCGGGTGGTACGAGATGCTCGTGTCGGCCCAGTTCAACGCGTGCAGCCACTTCTCGCCGTAGGCGCAGAGCTCGTTGCCCCGGAAGATCGGGCGTACATCGGCGAAGACGAAGCTGTTCTGGACAGTGGCGTTCTTGGTGAGGTCATCCAGCAGGTTGATGCCCTCGTTGATCTTCGCGCGGGAGTTCTGGCTCAGACCAGCGCAGAAGGTGTCGAGCTTGTAGAAGACCGGGTAGGCGATGACCACCACCCTGGCAGACGGCGCGCGGGCACGGATCGCCTTGTACACGTTGTCCAGCTTCGGCGGCAGTTCTCGGCGGGCCTTGTCCTCGGCGGCGTTGACGGCCGCGATGCACGCCGACTCGCCATTCACCACGCAGGTGGTCATGACGTCGCTGAACCCGACGTCGTTGCCACCGACGGTGATGCTCACCAGCGTGGTGCCGGTGGACAGGTAGCCCACCTGGGTGTCGAGCACGCTCTGCGTGGTCGCACCCGAGCAGGCCACGAAGGTGTACGACGCGGGAGCGTTGGCCGTCGCCCACAGCGACGGGTAGGCGTTGGGGCTGCGCCGGCACGAGCCGCTTTCGTTGCCGGCGCCCACGCCGGAGGCGTACGAGTCACCGAGGGCGACGTACCGGACGGTGGAGGCCGCCTGGGCTGGCGTGGCCAGCGCGATCACGCTGGCAATCGCCGACGCCAGGCCGAGGGTGAGGGTTGCGAGGCGGGATCTGAGCACGTGGTCCTCCCGGAGGCAGAAGGAATGATCCAGGTCTATATAGATAGCACTGGATGCACCCTTCCCGGAAGACCTATCGGGACATTCGGGCAAGCCTTGTCACCCTTGTCCGCGCCAGGCGGACTGTCCGACTCGCCGTGACCTGCTGGTCCGCGTACGGCCTGCGCTGGACCGCCTGCCCGGACCGGCACGCGTCGGTCCCCACCGAGCCGCCCCCTGGCGCAGGCCTGGTGGGCCAACGGCGGCCGGTGGTGAGGGGGGCACACATACCGGGTGGCGCTGCTGGTCTACCTGGGCGGGATGCCGCACGACGCTGGGCCGTCCCCCGCTGGCGGCCACCGGACGGGCGTGCCGCGCGGGGATGTGGCGGCTCAAGACCCTGATGCCGCTGAGACATATTGATGCCTCAGCGGCATCATGCTCCCAAGACTCGCGTCCATTCGAGCGGCTGCTCGGTGACGGCACCGCGGCTGCGCGCCACTCGGCAGCGGGCAGGCACCGGAGACGACGAGTGACTCATGCCGCTCAACGCATCCGGCGCTGGTTTCATAGTCGAAGATATGAGCATGCGGATCCTCATGGCCGGCGTGTCCGGCTTCCTCGGCACCCGACTGGTCGACCGGCTGGCCGCGGACGGGCACCAGATCACCCGCCTGGTCCGCCGCCCGCCACGCAAGCCGGACGAGCGGCAGTGGAACCCGTCGGCCGCACAGCTCGACCCGGCGGTGGTCGCGGATTCCGACGCGGTGGTGAACCTGGCCGGCGCCGGGGTGGGCGACAGGCGCTGGAACGCCGAGTACAAGCAGCTGATCCGGTCCAGCCGGGTGGACACCACCACGACGCTGGCGATCACCATCGCCGGGCTGTCCGCCGAGGACCGGCCCGCGGCGATGCTCAACGCCTCGGCGGTCGGCTGGTACGGCAACACCGGCGACCGGGTGGTCGAGGAGGATTCCCCCGCCGGCGAGGGTTTCCTGGCCGACGTCTGCCGGGTCTGGGAGGCCGCGACCCGGCCGGCCGAGGATGCCGGCGTACGGGTGGTGCGGCTGCGTACCGGGCTGCCGCTGCACCGCGACGGCGGCATGCTCAAGCCGCAGCTGCTTCCGTTCCGGCTGGGCATCGCGGGGCGGCTGGGCAGCGGCCGGCAGTGGCTGCCCTGGATCTCGATGCGCGACTGGCTGGACGCGGTGGCCCTCCTGCTGGCCCGCGACGACCTCGCCGGCCCGGTCAACGTGGTCGGCCCGAACCCGGTCACCAACGCCGAGTTCACCAGGGAGTTGGCCCGCCAGCTGCACCGGCCGGCGATCATCCCGATCCCCGCGCCGGCCCTGAAGATCGCCCTCGGCGGCTTCGCCCACGAGGCCCTGACCAGCACCCGGGTCCTCCCCGGCGTGCTCGGAAACGCCGGCTTCACCTGGGCCCACCCACACCTCCCGTCGGCCCTGCACGCCGCCCTCACCGACTGATCCGGCGAGGGCGGCGAGAGGTCGGCGCGGTCAGCAGCCGATGACCCAGTAGTTGGGGCCCGTCTGCCTGAGGTCGGTGGTGTAGTAGGTGTTGTAGAGGCCCATCTTCTGGTTGCTGCCCATCGCGTACGCGTAGCCGAGGGACTGGTACGCCCGGCCGGCGGCCACGTGCGCGTAGTTGCTGGCGGTGACGCAGACCGGCGGGGCCGTCGGGGAGGGCGACGGGGACGCGGTCGCCGTCGGGGTCGGGCTGGGCGGGGAGCCGCCGCCGTCCAGGCCGAAGAAGAGCGCGTCCCGGTACGTCGAGCAGATGGTGTCCAGGAAGTACGCGGTCGCGGTCCCGCACTGGTCGATGGCCGAGCCCGGGTGGACCGGCGTGCCGTGCCCCATCCCGGAGACCCGGTAGACCCGGACCTGGTCGCTGCCGTACACCTCGAGGCTGGTGCCGGCGGGCAGCGAGGCGGTGCTGGTCGGGGTCTGCGAGACGCCGAGCACGTTGGTCCACTGGTCCCGGGACTCGGTGGCGTTGGCCACCGCCACCGTGTAGTCGCCGGTCCCGTGCCAGATCGCCACCCGAGGTCGGGGACCGGCGTACCCGGAGTAGGCACCCCGGACCAGATCGCCCCACTGGGCCGGGGTCTTGTCCACGCCCGGGTTCATGCAGGAGTACGCGGTGGTGGTGCTGGTGGCGCAGCGGTACGGGATGCCGGCGATGACCGAGCCGGCGGCGAAGACGTCCGGGTAGGTGGCGAGCATGACCGCGCTCATCGCGCCGCCGGCGGAGAGCCCGCTGACGTAGATCCGGCTCGCGTCCAGCCCGTAGCTGGTCTTCGCGTGGTCGACCATCTGCTTGATCGACAGTGCCTCGCCCTGGCCGCGTGCGGTGTCCCCGGTCTCGAACCAGTTGAAGCAGGTGCTGGAGTTGTTGGCCGAGGACTGCTGCGGCACGATCAGCGCGAACTTCCACAGGTCGGCGTACTTCCGCCAGCCCGAGTTGGCGAAGTAGCCGGAGGCGTCCTGGGTGCAGCCGTGCAGCAACACCACGGCCGGCGCGTTGGCCGGCAGGCCGTCCGGGCGGTACGCGTACATGGCGAGGCTGCCCGGGTTGGAGCCGAAGCCGGTGACCTGGGTGAGCGTGGCGGCCTGGGCGGGCAGGGCGACGGTGAGCACCGTGGCCGCGGCGAGAACGACCCCGACCGCCGCCCCGGCGAGACGGGTGAGGATGGATGAGGAGCGGCGCACGGCGGCCTCCTGACGACGAATTGTGAACTCGGTCACCCGGAATGTGCCGCGACGTTACGTCCGTGTTTCGTCACCCGACATGGCGGCGGCTCACATATTTACGAACGCCGAAGTGTGTCGCTGGCCGGACGGGACGAAGGTTTCGGGTCTGACCGGCCTGTCCCGGTCCGGTTGGTAACGTCCGCTGCGTGCCGACCTCCCCGTCCCAGGCCACCGACCCGTCGCCCGCGCCGGTTCCCCGCAACTGGCGCGCCGACCTGGTCGTGGTGCTCGCCGCGGCGGCGCTGGCCGCCTGGGTGACCAGCGGCATGTGGTGGAGCCCGAACACCCGGGCGATCACGGTCAACTCCAGCGACCAGGCGCTCTTCGAGTGGCTGCTGGCCTTCGGCGGGCACGCGGTCACCCACGGGGAGAACCCGTTCTTCACCTACCTGCTCAACGTCCCCGACGGAGTGAACCTCGCGGTCAACACCTCGATCACCGTGTACGCGGTGGTCTTCGCGCCACTGACGTACCTGATCGGGCCGCCGGCGACGTTCCTGGTGATCCTCACCCTCAACCTCGTCGCCACCGCGGTGGCCTGGTACTGGCTGCTCAGCCGGTACCTGGTACGCAGCAGGCTGGCCGCCGGGGTGGGGGCGTTGTTCATCGGCTACTGCCCGGCGATGGTCTCGCACGCCAACGCCCACCTGAACTGGACCGCCGGCTGGCTGGTGCCGCTGCTGATCTGGGGCGTGTTCCGGCTGCGCCGCCCCGGCCGGGCGGTGCGCGGCGGGATCGTGCTCGGCCTGCTGGTGGCGGTCGCCTTCTCGATCGCCGCCGAGGGGCTCTTCTTCACCGCCCTGGCGGTCGCCCTCTTCCTGGTGCTGTGGGCGATGCACCCGAGCCGCCGGGCCGAGGTCCGCGCCGCGCTGCCCAGCTACCTGGGCGGGCTGGGGGTGACCGCTCTGGTGGCCGGGGTGCTGCTGGCGTACCCGCTGTGGCTGCACTTCGCCGGGCCGCAGCGCTTCCACGGCACCGGCTTCGACCCGCTCATCCACTCCGAGGACATCGCCGCGTACGGGTCGTACCCACGCCGGTCCCTCGCGGGCTGGGCCGGGTACGGCACCCGGCTGGCACCCAACCCGACCGAGGAGAACTCGTTCTTCGGCATCCCCCTGCTGCTGCTCACCGTGGGCTGTTTCGGGCTGCTCTGGTGGCGCGCCGAACGGGCGTTCCGGGCCACCCTCGCCGCGCTCGGCGTGACCGCGGTGGTCTTCGCGGTGCTCTCATGGGGGCCACGGGCCAAGTGGAACGGCCGGCGGACCGGCCAGATCCTCCCGTTCGGGGTGCTGGACAACCTGCCGGTGATCAACGCGGCGCTGCCCTCCCGGCTGGCGCTGGTCGTCGCACCGGTGATCGGACTGCTGCTGGCGTACACCGTCGAGCAGCTCCGCGCCCGGCCGCCCCGGCACCGCGCCACGTCGGCGGCCTGGGCGCTCGGCTTCACCGCCGCGCTGCTGCCGCTGCTGCCCACCCCGCTGCTGACCAGCGTGCGGGAACCGATCCCGCGGTTCATCACCAGCGGCCACTGGCAGCAGTACGTCTCCCCCGGCGGGGTGCTCACCCCGCTGCCGCTGACCGTCGACGTCACGCCGGACGGGCAGCGCTGGCAGGCGTACGCCCTGACCCACGGGCAGGGCGAGTTCCCGATCCCGGCCGGGTTCTTCCTCGGCCCCGGCGGGAAGGGGGGCCGGGGCCGGATCGGGCCGGTGCCGCGGACCTTCGACTCGCTGATGGACCAGGCCGGGCGGACCGGGCTGCCGCCGATCATCACCGAGGGCAGCATCCGGGAGTCCCTGGCGGACCTGCACTACTGGCGGGTCGAAATTGTGATCCTGGCCGACCGGGTGCACGGCGCCAAGTACGACATCCACGAGGATGCGGTGCACCGCACCGCCACCGCCCTGCTCGGCGACCCGCAGCGGGTGGACGACGTCTGGCTCTGGAAGGTCCCGCCGCCCTGACGCGACGAGGCTCACGGCGCGCACCGGGAGGTCACGGGATTAGGCTGGACGGGTGAGTGTGACGACTTCCGGGCTGACCGCCGTTCGTGCCGGTGTGCTCGACTACCAGGCCGCTTGGGACGAGCAGCGCCGGCTGCACGAGGCCGTGGTGGCCAGCGAGCAGGGCGATACCGTGCTGCTGCTGGAGCACCCCAGCGTCTACACCGCCGGCAAGCGGACCGAGCCGTGGGACCGCCCGATGGACGGCACCCCGGTGATCGACGTGGACCGCGGCGGCAAGATCACCTGGCACGGGCCGGGGCAGCTCGTCGGCTACCCGATCGTCAGGCTGCCCGACCCGGTCGACGTGGTCGCCTACGTCCGGCGCACCGAGCAGCTGCTGATCGACGTCTGCGCCGAGTTCGGGCTGGCCGCCGGGCGGGTCGAGGGGCGCAGCGGTGTCTGGGTGCCGGAGGACGATCGCGGTCCGGCCCGCAAGGTGGCCGCCATCGGCATCCGGGTGGCCCGGGGTGTCACCCTGCACGGCTTCTCGATCAACTGTGACTGCGACCTGACGTACTTCGACCGGATCGTGCCGTGCGGCATCCGGGACGCCGGCACCACCTCGTTCACCGCCGAGCTGGGCCGCCCGGTCACCGTCGCCGACGTGCTCCCGGTGGTCGAGCGCCACCTGCCGACCATCGTCCGGGTCGAGGCCTGACCGGGTGCGGATCGATCTCGTCACCCTCGTCGTCGCCGAGTACGACCCGGCGATCAGGTTCTTCACCGAGGTGCTCGGCTTCGAACTGGTGGAGGACAAGCCGTCCCTGACCAACGACGGCCGGCCGAAGCGCTGGGTGGTGGTCCGGCCGCCCGGCGGCGGGACCGGGCTGCTGCTGGCCCGCGCCGACGGGGAGCGGCAGGAGGCCGTGGTGGGCGACCAGACCGCCGGCCGGGTCGGCTTCTTCCTCCAGGTCGACGACTTCGACGCCACCTACCAGCGAATGGTCGAGGCGAAGGTCGAGTTCGTGAAGCCGCCGCGCACCGAGCCGTACGGCCGGGTCGCCGTCTTCCGCGACCTCGCCGGCAACCCCTGGGACCTGCTCGGCCCGGCCTGACCGGGCCGAGCAGGCGGCGCCCCGCAGGTTCCTCACGGCGTGAGGCGGTGCAGGTCGCGGGGGAAGGCGGTCACCTCCCGGACGTTGGCCGCGCCGGTGAGCCGGGCGACGAAGCGTTCCAGCCCGATGGCGAAGCCCCCGTGCGGCGGCATGCCGTGCCGGAAGGCGTCGACGTAGCCCGCGTACGGCTCGACCGGCTCGCCGCGTGCGGCCAGGGCGGCCAGGTAGTCCTCGTACCGGTGCAGCCGCTGCCCGCCGGTGACCAGTTCCATGCCGCGGAACAGCAGGTCGAAGCCGTTGGAGTACGCCGGCCGGGCCGGGTCCGGGTGGGTGTAGAAGGGCCGCTTGGCCATCGGGTACCCGGTGACGAAGAGGAAGTCGCTGCCGTGCTCGGCGCGAACCCACTCGCCCAGCGCCCGCTCGTGCGCGGGCGCGAGGTCGGGCTCGTCGGCGGGTGCCCCGGCGATCGCCAGCGCCTCGGTGAAGTGGACGGCCGGGATCTCGGCGGGCACCTCGGGCGCCGCGACGTCGAGCGTGGCGAGCGCACCGGCGGCCCGGTCGCGGACCGCGTCGAGCATCCCGGCGAGGACGTCACGCAGCACCCGCATCACGTCCCGGTGGTCGGCGACGAAGCCCAGCTCGACGTCGAGCGAGGTGTACTGGGCCAGGTGGCGGACTGTGTCGTGCGGCTCGGCCCGGAACACCGGCCCCACCTCGTACACCCGCTCGAAGACCCCGACCATGAGCTGCTTGTAGAACTGCGGCGACTGAGCCAGGTACGCGGGCCGGCCGAACCAGTCCAGCGCGAACACGTTCGCCCCACTCTCCGTGGACGAGGCGACCACCTTCGGGGTGTGGATCTCCACGAAGCCACCGGCGTCCAGGGCGGCCCGGAAGCCGGCCACCGCCGCCGCCGAGATCCGCAACGCGGCCGAGCGGGTCGGGTGACGCAGCGCGGCCGGGGCGTGGTCCAGCTGGGTGGGCAGGGTGGCGGTGAGCGCCGGCCGGTAGAGGTCGAACGGCGGCGGCACGGCGGGCGGGCCGAGCGGGCGTACCGTCGGGCCGGCCAGCTCGACCCCGGCGGGGGCCGTGTCGTTCGCGACCACCCTGGCCGTGACCTCGACGACGGTCTCCTCGGTGAGCTTCTCCACGGCGGCGCGCACGGCCGGGTCGGTGACCACCACCTGGGCCAGGCCGGCAGCGTCCCGCAAGATCAGAAAGGCCACCGACTTGAGCAGCCGGCGGCGGTGCACCCAACCGGCGATCCGGACGGTCTCGCCGAGGTGGGAGTGGAGCTGGGAGGACAGGATGCGTTGCATGGCGGTTACCTCCTCGATCAATCGCAACGCGATCCCCGGGAGGTGTGGGCGAGCGGGATCCTCGCGGTGCCACCACACCTTCGCCCCCGCCGCGGCGGGGGCCTCGTTCGTCGCCCGTGACGGGGGCCAGCCGGCGGGGTCTACTGGACGCGTTGTCAACAGGCGCTGTTCTTCCCGCAGCTCGGGAGGGTCTTCACGCGCCGGCGCCAGACCGCCTTCCAGCAACCGGCGGCTCTCTGCGCTGGCGGGTCGGCGCGCTACTCGGCTCCGTCGCAGCTTTGCCGGGCAGAGTAACACCCGGTTCCGGGCCGTGTGACACCACTTTTCCGCCGTTGGGTGTTCAGCGTCACGGCGTATACGGCGTGACGGCGGTCGCCCGCCGTTCATCGACCACCGCCGTCCGGCGTAGGCTCGGATTCGTGACGATCGAGCACTCCACGCCGACGACCCCGCAGGCCGGCCGCAGCGCGACCGCGGCACCCGAGGGGCGGCGGCTGCTGCGGATCGAGGCGCGCAACGCCGAGACGCCGATCGAGCGCAAGCCGCCGTGGATCAAGGTCAAGGCCAAGATGGGGCCGGAGTACACCCAGCTGCGCGGGCTGGTCTCGCGCGAGGGGCTGCACACCGTCTGCCAGGAGGCCGGCTGCCCCAACATCTACGAGTGCTGGGAGGACCGGGAAGCCACCTTCCTCATCGGTGGCGACCAGTGCACCCGGCGCTGCGACTTCTGCCAGATCGACACCGGCAAGCCGGCCGAGTTCGACGCCGACGAGCCACGCCGGGTCGCCGAGTCGGTGGCCGCGATGGGCCTGCGCTACGCCACCATCACCGGGGTCGCCCGGGACGACCTGCCCGACGGCGGCGCCTGGCTCTACGCCGAGACGGTCCGGCAGATCCACGCCCTCCAGTCCGGCTGCGGCGTCGAGCTGCTGATCCCCGACTTCAACGCGGTGCCGGAGCAGCTCGCCGAGGTGTTCGGCGCCCGTCCCGAGGTGCTGGCGCACAACGTGGAGACCGTGCCGCGGATCTTCAAGCGGATCCGGCCGGCGTTCCGCTACGAGCGCTCCCTCGACGTGATCCGCCAGGCCCGCGCCGCCGGCCTGGTCACCAAGAGCAACCTGATCCTCGGCATGGGCGAGGAGCGGGCCGAGGTCTCCCAGGCGCTGCGCGACCTGCACGAGGCCGGCTGCGAGCTGATCACCATCACGCAGTACCTGCGTCCCTCCCCCCGGCACCACCCGGTCACCCGCTGGGTCAAGCCGGAGGAGTTCGTCGAGCTGCGCGAGGAGGCCGAGGAGATCGGCTTCGCCGGCGTGATGAGCGGCCCGTTGGTCCGCTCGTCGTACCGGGCCGGGCGGCTCTACCGGCAGGCCCTGGAGGCCCGGGGCGTCCCCGCCACCGCCTGATTGTCACCCGGGAGACCGGAAGCACTCATCCCCACTTCCCGGCGCGCCACCGGCCACACGGTGCCCGGTAGCGGCACGCCGGGCCGGGCCGGGCCGCCGGGCCGGGCCGCCGGGCCGGGACGCCGGACCGGGACGCCGGACCGGGACGCCG